>JBJOQU010000020.1:0-3416 GCA_046049745.1 Actinomycetota bacterium
TTGCCCGCAATCGCCGTGATGTTTGCAAACGTTGTGCACGCTCCTGGATCGCAAAAGAACGCATCGGCTACTCTCAACTTGTCGAGTCTCCCCAGCGGTAAGTTGTGACGCTCGTTCGACTTGCATTGACGCGTCGGTGGTTGGGCATTCTGGCGATGACCGTTGCCTTTGCTGTTGCCTGTATCGCTCTTGGACAGTGGCAGTTCGCACGTCGTGCGGAAGCACAGGCTGCCATCGAACTTCTCAACGCGAACTATGACGAAGTGCCTCGTCCCGTGACGTCCGTTCTCGATTTCATTGACAACGCGGATCGCACGCTCAAATGGGTGCCAGTCGAACTCACGGGACGGTATTTGACTGATCGTGTCGTTTATGTACGCACACGCATCAGCGCAGCAGGCATCGGCTTCGAGCAACTTGTCCCATTCCTTGATGACTCGGGAAACGTCCTCGTCATTGATCGAGGATGGGTCGCAGCTGATTCGTCAAACGCCAATCCTGTTGAGCCGCCCGCAATCCCGAAGGTTCCCGTCACTGTTGTCGCTCGATTGATGCCGACAGAACAAACAATCGCCGGACGTGATGCGCCAGAAGGGCAGATTGCCACAATCCACGTTCCCACCATTGCCGGGCGACTGAATAACCCAACGTATGTGGCGTGGTACGCACGAGTGGAAACGGAAACCCCGGCGACGGCAACGGGTATCCCGTGGGATCGCCCAACCCTGGACGAGGGACCTCATTTGTCGTACGCGCTGCAATGGTACGTCTTCGCAGTAATGGGATTCATCGGATATGGATGGGCCTTGCGCAAGGAAGCGCGTGGGCCACTCGAGCCACTTGAGCCAAAGAACCGGAAGGGTCGACAGCTCGATGAAGATTTTGAAGACGCCGCGGTCGACGCTCGAACGCCTTAGGCGAGCTCGATGAGATCGGCGTACTCCTGATTCCACAGATCCTCTACACCGTCGGGCATGATGAGGACACGTTCGGGGTTTAGAGCTTGAACTGCGCCGGGGTCGTGACTAACGAGGACGACGGCTCCTGAGTAGTGATTGAGCGCGTCGAGGATTTCAAGGCGTGATGCTGGATCAAGGTTGTTCGTCGGCTCATCGAGCAACAAAACGTTGGCACTGGACACGACGAGGGTTGCGAGAGCGAGTCGAGTCTTTTCGCCTCCCGACAAAACACCAGCGGGCTTTCGAACGTCGTCACCGAGGAACAGGAACGAGCCGAGAACTCGGCGTGCTTCGGTCTCGGTCAGGTGCGGTGATGCCGCGACCATGTTCTCGAGAACTGAACGCTTGACGTCGAGAGTTTCGTGCTCCTGGGCGTAGTAACCGACCTTGAGGCCGTGGCCCGCTTCCAACTCCCCCGTGTCGGGTGTGTCGACTCCCGCGAGCATGCGCAACAGCGTCGTCTTCCCGGCGCCGTTGAGACCGATGATGACGACCTTCGAACCCTTGTCGATTGCCAAATCGACTGCGGTAAAGATTTCGAGCGAACCATATGACTTGGAGAGGTTTTTCGCCATCAAGGGAGTCTTGCCACACGGCGCGGGGTCGGGGAATCGCAACTTTGCAACGCGTTCGACTTGTCGAACATCGTCCAGCCCAGAAAGCATCTTTTCGGCACGGGCAACCATCTGATGCGCGGCGGCTGCTTTAGACGCCTTTGCCCCGAACTTTGCCGCTTGCAGTTGCAGCGCCGTCGCCTTCTTTTCGGTATTCGCACGTTCTTTCTTGCGACGCTCTTCGTCCGCTTCGCGCTGGCGAAGGTAGTGCTTCCAGCCCATGTTGTAGACATCGAGGACTTCGCGATTCGCGTCGAGGTAGAACACTCGGTTCACCGTCTCTGTAACGAGTTCGACGTCGTGGGAAATAACGATGACGCCGCCTTTGTAGTTCTTGAGGAACTCGCGAAGCCACACGACCGAGTCGGCATCGAGGTGGTTGGTCGGTTCGTCGAGAATCATCGTCTCAGCGTCACTAAACAGAATGCGCGCAAGTTCGATCCGTCGGCGCTGGCCACCGGACAGGGTGTCGAGAGGCTGCGAGAGGATTCGATCGGGAAGTCCGAGGTTATTGGCAATGGTCGCGGCTTCCGCCTCAGCGGCGTATCCGCCCAACGCAGTGAACCGGTCCGTGAGATTCCCGTAACGCTTCATTGCGCTCTCAGCGATTTCAGGGTCGTCCGCACCCATCAGACCGGTTGCTTCTTCCATCTGGACCATAATCGTGCCGAGACCGCGCGCGTCGAGGATGCGAGTGCGCGCAAGTTGCGCGGGGTCGCCTGACCGCGGGTCCTGAGGGAGATATCCCAGCTCTCCTCGGACGGATACAGCTCCCGCGGCAGGCAAGAGTTCCTTCGCCAGAACTTTCGTGAGCGTGGTTTTGCCCGCACCGTTACGCCCGACGAGTCCGACCTTGTCACCCTTATCGACGCGAAAAGCCACCTCGGACATGAGGGTACGCGCGCCGACTCGAATCTCGAGTCCTGAAACTTCAATCATTAGATGCTGAAACCGAGTGCCCGCATCATGTCGCGACCGTCATCAGTAATGCGTTCGACGCCCCATGGGGGCATCCACTCCCAGTTGATTCGGAACCGTTCTACTACTCCGTCCAGAGCGTTCTCGAGTTCCTTTTCGATGACGTCAGTGAGAGGGCAACCGGCGCTCGTCAGGGTCATTCGAACGATGAGGGCATCATGTTCGTCATCCCATTCAAGCCCGTAGATCAAACCGAGGTCGACGATGTTGACACCGAGTTCGGGGTCAACCACTTCTTTGAGAGCCTCCATGATTTCGTCATGGCGACTCGCGGCAAGTTCACTCACTGAACGGCCACCGCGTAACGGTCGTAGCCCTCGTCCTCGAGACGGTCGGCAAGTTCGGGACCGCCCTCTTCGGCA
Source organism: Actinomycetota bacterium (assembly GCA_046049745.1). Classification (GTDB taxonomy): domain Bacteria; phylum Actinomycetota; class Actinomycetes; order Actinomycetales; family Microbacteriaceae; genus MWH-TA3. The sequence goes on from JBJOQU010000020.1 coordinate 2,914, forward strand.
ATGCGTCCGTCGACGAACACGTGGACGAAGTCGGGACGGATGTAGCGAAGAATTCGGGTGTAGTGCGTGATGAGCAGAACGCCGAGTCCGGTGTTCTCCTTGACGCGGTTGACGCCCTCCGACACAATCTTGAGCGCGTCGACGTCGAGGCCAGAGTCGGTTTCATCCAGCACAGCGAACTTGGGCTTGAGTAGTTCCATCTGAACGATCTCGTGGCGCTTCTTCTCGCCGCCAGAGAAACCCTCGTTCACGTTGCGTTCGGCGAACGACGAATCCATCTTGAGGTCAGCCATTGCCTGCTTGACGTCCTTGACCCATGTGCGAAGGCTTGGCGCTTCGCCCTCGATGGCCGTCTTTGCTGTGCGGAGGAAGTTCGAGACAGAGACCCCCGGGATTTCCACCGGGTACTGCATCGCGAGGAACAGTCCCGCACGAGCGCGCTCGTCAACGCTCATGTCGAGAACGTTTTCACCGTCCAGGAGAATCTGTCCAGAGTCGACCGT
>JBJOQU010000021.1:0-5070 GCA_046049745.1 Actinomycetota bacterium
GCACAACTTGTCGATCCCCAGGAATCGCGTACTTTCGGCGCACTGCTTTGCGCAACTCGGCCTGGCGTTCATGATCCGTCAAGTAGTCGACTCGCGGCGATCCCGCGATGAGCATCTGCGCCGGGGAAACACCAAAGCACTTCTGGAAGGTCGCCGATGTCGCCTCGCTCGCAGCGGTGACGTAGGTGTAATTGCGGTGCATACGCATCACCGATGCGATCTGACGGCTGCTTCCCTCAGCGGTGTCGAGCGCCATCAACCCAAACGCCTTGAACGCCCCCAACGCATGCCAAATCTGCACGATACGCAACGATTCTTTGTGGCGGAAAACGCTGACAACGATGTTGTACGTGTCGATAACGACCGCGCGCGAGGTGGCGACATGGAACATCTCGACGCAGACCTTGAAGGGGTAAACGGGCTTGGGGTCAACCGGGTGGTTAAGGATCACCACCGCAGTTGACGGAGAATCCTGTGCGATCTGCTCGGCGAGGAGTTCGAAATCGATACTCGTCCAGCTCTGCCCGCGGCTGATGAACGTCACTTTGTCCTGAACGGGCAACAGCGTGAGAAGCGCATATACCCCGCGGGCGAGGATGACGAAGAAGCCGAGGAGCCCCGCCTTCACCGTCACCATATTCGTCCTTCAGTTGGATCGTTTAGCGCGACAGCTCGTAAGCGGTCTGCAGCGCCTGCTGAAGTCGGACGTCCGCGGCCGCCGCTGCAACCAGGTCGTTCTTTGCGTAGGCCGCCTCGCGATCGCTCAGCGCCTTTTTCGCGTCCGCAAGTGCCTTTGCTAGATCAGCCGAGACTTCGCCTCCCGTTGACGGATTGCCCGGATCGGTCGGTTCAGTCGGATCGACAACGCCAGAGTTCCCACCAAACAGCGAGTCCAGTGCCGCATCGAGCGAATCTTCGAACGCAATCGAATCACCAAACGCCACGAGAATTTTGCGCAGCAACGGGTACGACGTTTCACCGGTCGATCGAACATAGACGGGCTGGACATACAACAGACCCCCACCGACGGGAAGTGTCAGCAGGTTTCCGGGGATTACCTCGGTCTTTCCCTGGCGCAGGAGGTTGAGCTGCTGACTCACGGTTGCGTCTGAGTCGAACTGGGCTTGCACCTGGCCGGGCCCCGGAATTGTCGTCTGCTTCGGAAGGGTCAGCAGAGTGAGCTTTCCGTAATCCGGACCGGGATCAGAATTCGCCGAAAGGTAACCGTACAAAACGTTTCGCGCGTCCTTGCCCGTCGACTTCGGGATGAACGTCGAGTACAGCGAGAACGCGGGGGTTTCCGCTCCGGGCATCTGCATCGTCAAGTAGTAGGGCGGCTGCAGTGTCGGCGACGCCGGGTCGGACACAGGGTCGTTCGGGGTGACCCACGTGTCTTCCGTCGAGTAGAAGGTTCCCGGGTCTGTGACGTGGTAACTGCCGAGTACCTCGCGCTGCACCTTGAACAAATCAGACGGGTATCGGACGTGCGCAAGTAGATCGGCTGACATCTCCGACGCGGGCTTAAGTGTCGTCGGGAAGATGTTTTGCCAGGTCTCCAAAATCGGGTCCTTCGTGTCCCACGCGTACAGGGTCACGGCACCGGTGTACGCGTCAACCGTTGCCTTGATCGAGTTTCGGATGTAGTTGACCGAGCCGGTCGGAACCAGCGAGCCACTCGTGTACGTGTCCTTGATTGCTTCGCCCATGTCAACCGAGGTTGAATAGGGGAAGTTGTTGGACGTCGTGTACCCGTCGACGATCCACACGATTCGCCCGTCAACCACTGCGGGATAAGGGTCGTTGTCGAGAGTCAAGTAGGGCGCAACCTTGTTAACGCGAACCAACGGGTGACGGTCGTAGAGAATCTGAGAGTCGTTTGAGATGGCGTCGGACAACAAGATCTGTTCCGACTGGAAGTGCATCGCGTAAATCAAACGCGTGAAGATGTTGTCGAGCTTCGGTCCGCCATCACCGGTGAATGTGTATTTGGCGTTTCCGGAATCGCTCGTTGAATTCGCCGACGGGTAGTCAAGCTCGAGCGGGCCATCAGCCCCACTGGCTCCGACAATCGAGTAGTTCGTTGTCTTTTCGCCGAAGTACACACGGGGCTCGTACTCTCCCAGATTTCCCGAAACCGGGATTCCCGATTCGAGGAACGTCGGCTGTCCGTCCGCGTTGCGCTTGTTTCCGTATGCCGCAACGATTCCGTAACCGTGCGTGTACACGATGTGGTCGTTGTACCAGGTCGAACTCGTCAATCCTTCGGCGTTGAGTTCGCGAACCGCGATCACCGTGTCCTGCTTGTTCCCGTCAATCGTGTAGCGGTCGACGTCGAGGTGGCTCGGGAACGTGTAGTACTGACGGAACTGTTCCAACTGCGCAAACGCGTCAGGTACGAGTCCCGGGTCGATGATGCGAATGTGGGCTGTTGTTTCGGCATCTGCGCGAAGTGCGCCTTGCTCAGCGGTTGTCGTGGCGGTGTATTCAACTTCGTTGATATCGGCGAGACCGAAGCCCAAACGCGTTCCGTCGATGTTTCGCTGAATGTACTCGGCTTCGAGGGTTCGAGCGCTGGGGTCAACCTGGAAGCGCTGGACGACCCACGAGACTCCACCGAGAACGAGCATCGAGACGATGAGCATCGCGGTTCCGACAATCGGCAAACGCCAACGTCCGGTCACCGCGGTGACGGCAAAAAACACGATGACAACGGCGGCGATTCCCGCGAGGATTTGATATCCGGGGATGTCAACGTTGACCTCGGTGTAGCCAGCTCCGGTAGCGACGAAGCCCTGCGACGGGGTGACGAGGGTCTCGAATTGCTTAAACCAGAACTGGGCGGCGAGGACAGCGAGATAGACGACGGCGATGATCGATGCCTGAACCCGAAGAGCGCGTGAGACGACGACCTGGCGGCCCGTGAACTGGAATCCACCGTACAAGAATCCCGTGAGGACGGTGACGAGGAACGCGACGATTAACGCGGTTTCGACAATTCCCACAACGAACAGCCAGAACGGGACGTCGTAGATGAAGAAGGACAGGTCGAGGTTGAACTGCGGGTCGGTCGTGCCGAAGGGAGTCTTGTTGAGGAACTGGAGCACGACGGGCCATTGCGACGCGGCGGTTGCCCCCGTAAATGCGCCGATGAGGAGCGGGCCTCCCCACAGGATGAGTCGACGAATCGGTTCGATCGCTTCGCGGTAACGCTCAGCGCTTTCGGACAGTCGCGCCGTGAGTGGGCGGAATTTGTACGACAACCAGAGAGTCAGCCACGCGGTACCGGCCGTGAGCACAAACGCGATCACGCCGACAGCAGCCATGGCGATCCACTGCGTGAACAGTACCGACTCGAAACCGGTCTGCTGGAACCACAGGACGTCGACGAGAATCGCCGCGGCCTGGAAAAAGATAGCGACGAGCACCGCGAGAATGCTGGCGGTCACAACGAGAGGGGAACGACGACGTGCGGCGGCGGTAGAACTCATAAGATTGGACTCCTTTGCCGCGAGTCTACCCGCCAAATCTGAAGGCTAGGGGGCCGAACAGCGAGGCAGCTTGTCGTCCGCCGACCCGTCGGCGATCGCCGCCAAAGCGGCCAACGCATCGTCCAATGTGTCCACCGGAATTTCACGAATTCCATCGGGAACGTGGCCAGACAGAGCATCACAGTTGCTCGAGGGGAGCAGCAGCCATTCCGCGCCGGAATCGCGAGCGGCGTAAGCCTTCTGGACGATTCCGCCGATTCGGCCAACGTCACCAGCCGCCGTGATTTCGCCCGTTCCGGCAATCTTTTCGCCACCCGTCAACTGACCCGGTGTGAGCTCATCGATGATTCCGAGGGCAAACATCAACCCGGCCGACGAGCCGCCAACATTCGACAATTGAATGGTTACGTCGAACGGGAAGATGTATTTTCCACTCGTGTAAACGCCAATGACCGGAACCGACTTGTCTTCTTCGCTCGCGACAATGCCGACGGTGACCGTTTCGGCCGATCCGTCTCGCACAATGCCCAAGTCGATGGAACCGCCGACACCGATGTCCTTAATCAGCGCGCGAAGGTCCGAAACATTAGAGACACCAACTCCGTTCGCCGTCAGGATGACGTCGCCATTCTGGAGCTTGCCCTCCGCCGGGTAGCCTTCCATCGTTTCTTCGACCTGAATTTGCGCGTCGTACGCGATGCGCAAACTCGACAGGGCAGCAGCAATCGCTTCTTGCTGCGAGTTCGTCATCTGCAACGCCGCAGCGTCCACCTCGTCCTGGTGCGTTGTTCCCGGAGCATAGAAAAGGCTCATGGGAAGGACGGCGAAGTCGGGGCGGAACCACGCGGTGACAACGTCGAGCCAGGTCGGGTGGTCATCCGGCGAGCCGCCGACGTACACCGTCAGCAACGACAAGGTCCCTTCGGTCGGATAGGTCTCGACTCCGTCGATGGAAATCAACGAAACGTCATTGCCCTCTGTGTCTTCCACAGTCGACAACGTGTCATAGACGGGACCCGGCATCTCGATGACATAAGGAGCAGGGACGAATGAGAGACCGACAGCGCCGAGCACGGCTGCGGCGAGAAAAGCGAATCCAACCTTTCGCCGACGCGGCATGCGAGGGCGAGTCGGTGTGTCTGGCGTTTCAATCGTCACGACAACAACCCTACGGGCGGATACGGTGGACACATGACCGACGACGAGTCCGAAGACTTTCGCGAGATGCTCCGCCGATTTCTCGAGAACGGCGAAGAGTTCGATGTGTCGCAATTCGCCAAGGCAGCCGGTCTACCCGGTGACCCAGCGGCCATTAGCGCCATGCTTGCGCAATTTCAGGCAGCGCTGCAGCAGGGTGGCGAGGGAATTACCGAACGGCTCGTGCGTGACACAGCGACGCGCGTAGCGAACTCTCACGCGATCAGTGTGGACGGATCAGTAATCGACACCGCGAACTCGGCCATGCAACTCGCGTCGCTGTGGCTCGACGAAGCGACCGGGATCACGCCACTCACCGCCACGCCGACACTCATGACTCGACCCGAATGGGCGCGGGCAACAATCCCCGTATGGATTCAGATCG
>JBJOQU010000022.1:0-3009 GCA_046049745.1 Actinomycetota bacterium
CGTCTCCCTTGAGGAATGTGAACTCAGACATGGCTAATCCCTTGCGGTGTGGTGGTGGGTCGCGGGGTACCCGCGCAACCTGACGAGTCTATCGAACCATGGTGTTCGCGACCCGGCGCTCGACGATTCGCGCGACGACGGCGATGAGGGCGTTTGCCGCAAGCCCGGCAAGAAACACGGGCCCGAATCGGTCGAGTGCCAGTGTGGCGAATCCAAAGAAGTCGGCGATAGGCGTGATGAGGAACACGCCAGCGGCCATGGCAATCATCCCGGCGAGGATGCCGATTCGCGCAGTCGAGAGCGGGAACGAGAGAGTCGTCAAGACCCACAGCCCGGTCATTCCTAACAATAGGGCGATGGCGGTTTGTGATTCAGCGAGCGCCCACGTCCCGTCTGCGCGGATGGAGAAGTCGACGGCAAGAACCGTCAGCGCGGTGATGACACCGGCGGGAACACAGAATGCGAGCGCCCGTCGAAGGAAACCGGGCTCGTATCGCCGCGAGTTCGCCAGGAGTGCGAGCAGGAACGAGGGCACGCCAATTGTGAACGAGTCGATGGCCGAGAGTTGCCGAGGCTCGAAGGGGAATGACACTAGCGCAAGTCCGAAGACCGCCGCGAGAATCATCGCCCAGACGGTCTTGGTCAAGAACAGGCGAGATAGCCGTTCGATGTTGGCGATCACCTTGCGGCCCTCGTCGACGACACCGGGAAGCGACGAGAAGCGCCCGTCGAGCAGGATGAGGTTGGACACGGCCTTAGTTGCAGCCGCCCCTGAACCCATTGCGATTCCCAAATCGGCGTGCTTGAGGGCTAGTGCGTCGTTCACACCGTCACCCACCATCGCCACGACGTGTCCGCGCGACTGCATCGCCGCCATCATGAACTTCTTCTGTTCAGGGGTCACGCGACCGAAAACGCGGTGGGTTTCGAGAATGTCCGCGAGCGCCTCGATTTCGGTGGGAAGGGTGCGGGCGTCGATCGCGTCGCCGACGTCGAGTCCAGCGCGACGTGCGACTGCAGCGACCGTTGCGGGGTTGTCGCCAGAAATGATGCGAATATCGACGCCTTGTTCGCGGAAATAGGCGAGGGTGTCGCGGGCATCATCACGAACACGTTCGCTGAAGGTGACAAGTGCAACGGGCTGCAGGTTCGCCGGCAGGGACGACTCGGTCGCGACTCCGTCGACTGACACGGCGAGGGCGAGTGTGCGAAGTCCGTCGTCGGCGAATTCCATTGCTCGGCTTCGCGCAAATGCGTGTGCCTGCGAGGAATCGAACACGATGTCGGGGGCGCCGAACACCCACGTGTGCCTGCCCATCGTGACCGACGACCATTTACGCACGGATGAAAACGCGATGGACGAGTCCACGGGAACGGGAATGTGGTCGAATCCCTTGCGCAACGCGGTCGCCGTGCTGTTGGCGTTGGGGTCATGAGCGAAGAGACCCAAAACGACCATCGCTGATTGTGCACCGACGGGCGGAGCCTGGATCTCATGGAACGCGTCGAACGCAATCTCGCCGTCGGTGATTGTCCCCGTCTTGTCGCAACACAGGATGTCAACGCGGGCAAGGCCCTCGACCGAATACAACTCCTGCAACAGCACGCGCTTGCGGGTCAACTTGACGGCCGCCAGTGCGAACGCAATCGACGTGATGAGCACGAGCCCCTGCGGGACCATCGCGACAATCGACGATGTCGACTTGACGATGACGTCCGTCCAGCCTTCACCCGTGATGTCGAACCAGCCCCCGACAGTTTGCACCTGGCCGTTGACGATGATGAGCATGAGCGGGACCAGCGCCCACGTCACCCATTTGATCAACTTGTTGAGCGAGTTTCGCAGTTCACTGTTGACGAGCGAGAAGCGCCGTGCCTCGACCGTGATCCGGCTGGCGTAGGTGTCAAGTCCGACCGCCGTCACGTGGACGAGTGCCGAACCTGCGATGACTCCACACCCTGAAAGAACGGTGTCGTTGGCTCGTTTGATGACCGACTCTGATTCACCCGTGAGCAGAGATTCGTCGACCTCGAGTCCCGTCGAGGACTGGACCGTGCCGTCGGCGAGGATTTGGTCACCGGCGCGAAGTTCCAGCAAGTCGTCGAGAACGACGAGTTCCAGCCGGATGTCGATGGTCTCACCGTTGCGACGAACTCGCGCGAGCGGTTGGTTGAGGAGCGCAAGGCGGTCTAGTGTGCGTTTCGCGGAAACCTCTTGGACGATGCCGATGAGCAGATTGGTGATGAGCGCGAAACCGAACAGCGAGTCTTTCCACTGCCCGACCAGGATGAGCAGAAGGAAACTACCTCCGACGACGCCGTTGAAGAGGTTGACGATGTTTCCCCGCAGAATGCTCGACAGGCTGCGGCTGGGGTCCATCTTCTGGGTGTTGACGAGACCCGCCGCAAGGCGTTCGTTCACCTCTGCGGTAGTCAGTCCGTCGACGTCGTAAGTCACGACTCCACGCTAGTCCCGTCGGGCTGTCCCCAACATTGCCTCGTGGTGAAGGGAACCGTCGGCAGGTGCGAAAATAGAAGCAACGGTGCACCCACTCACGATCCGTTGTCAGGAAACCATGTCTCAGATCTTGTACTTGCTCGGCCAATTCGCTTCTCGACGAGCGTGGGTTGTAATCATCGGGTGGCTTGCCGTGTTCGGCCTGGCCGCCGGCGCCGCTGCAACGTCGGGTGGCGTCTTCACGACAGCGATGACCATCGATGGCGTCCCCGCGCAGAAGACAATCGACAAACTTCAGTCGTCCTTCCCCGACGCGAGCCGCGGGACCGGCCAGGTCATCTTCCACACCGAAAACGGCTTGCCGTTCACCGAAGCGGAAAAGGCGCAAATTGCGGACGCTCTCGCCGCAGTCGACGGGCTGCCTGCTGTGAGCGAGTCGATCAACCCCTTCACCGCCCAGGCTGAACTGAATGATCAGCGCGACGAACTTTCACAGGCACCCGACAAAATCGCCGCGGCGCAGGCGAAGATCGACAAGGGTCGCCGTGACA
>JBJOQU010000023.1:0-3041 GCA_046049745.1 Actinomycetota bacterium
GGCCGCGAAATTGCTCTGAACGCGATCGGGGTTTCAATCACGTTGGCTATTCTCCTAACTTTGGACTACCTCGCAAGTAAATTTGCGGACGTTGAAGACGTCGCAAAGACGCATCCACGCAGCGCAGTCCTTGCAGCGGGAATTTCGCTATTCGCCATTCAATTCGTGCCAATATTTGATGGTCGAATCCTGACAATACTTTCGGTTATTGGCTCATACGCGTTCGTCAGAAGTCTTGCAAGTGCCTTACTGCAAAATTGGTCGAACAACAAACAAAACTGACCAAGCGGTTCTCGAAAACTCGAAAGGCATTTTGCCGGTCACGGTTTGTTTGGTCGAGCGGCGTAGAGCTTTTCCGCGACGGCGATGCAGTCGTCAATCATGCGCTGCTGTCGTTTGACGGTGACGTACTTGGGACCAGGCCATGCGGGGATGAACGACTTGTCGGGGGCGGTGCTGCGCAGCATCCACGCAAAGACGCATTCCTCGGCGCCCGTGACATACAACTGCCACTGCACCTGACGTTGATAGTGAATCGGCACCCAGTCGTACCGACCCCAGTCACGCCCGGTGGTCTTGACCTCGACAATGCGCCCGTGGTCAGGAGAGAGCCCGTCGGGGGTGGCCATGCGCCATTGGGCGTCTTCCGACGCGATGAGCCAGTCGTTTCCTTCGATGTCGAAACGTTCCTGCAACCGTTCGATGATGTGAGGCTCCTGGTCACGACCGAACTTCATGTAGCCGTTGTCCGCGATCGGTGTCGGGTCAGCCATCTGGGCGAGGATCTCGTTGAAGCCCTTCTCGTCGAACGCCTTGGACACCATCGTCGCCGTTACGCCGTTGGCGCGAACCCGCAACCATTCCTCGTAATCGGCGCTGCGCACCAAGAACCGTGACTCGTCAATCATTCGAACTCCTCTGTCTGCGTCACGTTACCGTTCGGCAGCCCCGTGTAATCGACGACTATCCGCCGACGACCGCGCCGAAGTGCGCCGGTAGCGTTCCGCGGTGGACTCGCGAGAGCTCTGTAACAGGAATCTCGAAGAGCCCCTGGACTTCGAGGGTGTTGGATGTCGAGTCCGTGACCCCAACTCGAAGGACAGCAACGTTGCGCCCGTCACACAGTCCACGGAACTTGACGTCGTCCTCGCGGGCGACAGACACGAGCACGCGGGCCTGGGTTTCGGAGAACAGCGCCGCCGTCGAATCGACCCCGTCGCGAGACACGATTTCGTCGATCCAGACGCGCGCGCCGACACCAAAACGCAGGACGCCGTCGGCAACTGCACGAAGAAAACCGCCGGTGCCGAGGTCGGTTGCGCTGGTGACGAGTCCCTCGATTGCGGCGGCCGACAGCAAGCCCGCAACATTCTTTTCGGCGTCGAAATCGACGCGAGGGGGAACGCCACCGAGGTGATTGTGAACCGCCCCGGCCCACGCGGATCCGCCCAGCTCGTCGTGCGTAATGCCCAACAGGTAGAGGTTTTCGCCGTCGTCTTGCCAACCGGAAGGCAAGCGGCGCGCGACGTTGTCAATCGACCCGAGAACGGCGACGACGGGAGTCGGGTGAATCGGCACGTCACCGGTCTGGTTGTAGAACGAGACGTTCCCACCGGTGACGGGGATTCCGAGTTCGAGACATCCGTCGGCAAGTCCCTCGACCGCGCGGGCGAACTGCCACATGACCTCGGGGTTTTCGGGCGAACCGAAGTTGAGGCAATCCGATACTGCCATCGGCGTCGCACCACTGCTGGCGACGTTGCGATACGCCTCGACGAGCGCCAACTGCGCGCCAACATAAGGGTCGAGTTGGCAATAGCGACCGTTCGCATCGGTGGCCAGCGCAACACCCAGTCCCGACTCCTCGTCGATGCGGATCATGCCAGCGCCATCGGGGGTGTGCAGAGCGGTGTTGCCCATGACGTAGTAGTCGTACTGGTTGGTGATCCAGTCCGTGTCGGCCTCGTTCGGTGAGCCCAGAATCGCAAGGAACTGCTTCTTCAGATCGTCGCCTTCGGTCGCGCGCGCAAACTTGTTCGGCGAATCCGCCTGCAACGCGTCAAGCCAGGTCGGGTATTCCATCGGGCGGTTGTAGACCGGTCCATCGATCGCGACCGTGCGCGGGTCGACATCGACAATCGTCTGACCCTTCCACTCGATGACGAGTCGGCCGGTGTCGGTCACTTCGCCCAGAACACTCGCTTCGACGTCCCACTTGGTGGTGACCGCGAGGAACGCGTCAAGCTTCTCGGGGCGAACGATTGCCATCATGCGTTCTTGGCTTTCGGACATGAGGATTTCCTCGGCCGTCAGCGTCGGGTCGCGCAGCAGAACGTTGTCGAGCGTGACGAACATTCCGCCGTCACCGTTCGACGCGAGTTCGCTGGTCGCACACGAGATACCCGCGGCCCCCAAGTCCTGAATTCCTTCGACGCAGTCACCGGCGAACAGTTCGAGACAGCACTCGATGAGTACCTTCTCGGCGAACGGGTCGCCGACCTGAACCGCGGGACGCTTGGTCGGGCCACCTTCGGCGAACGTGTCCGACGCGAGGATCGAGGCACCACCGATTCCGTCACCTCCGGTGCGCGCACCGAACAGGACGACGAGGTTCCCGACGCCCTTGGCGTTCGCAAGGTGAAGGTCCTCGTGGCGCAAAGCACCGACGGCGAGTGCGTTGACGAGCGGGTTGGCCTGATACACCGGGTCGAACCAGGTTTCGCCGCCGATGTTGGGAAGGCCAAGACAGTTCCCGTAGAACGAGATGCCGCTGACGACTCCGTTGACGACTCGGTTCGTGTCGGGGTGGTCGATAGCGCCGAAGCGAAGTGCGTCCATGACGGCGACGGGACGAGCGCCCATCGAGATGATGTCGCGAACGATTCCGCCGGGACTTGCTGCCGATTCGTCCTTCGCGCGTGATGATCGACGAACTTCGCGCCGCGCTGCCCGAGCCGCCCGCTGCACAGCGTCGCCGGCTCAAGGCTGAGTGGGGTTTCAGCGACGTCGACTTCCAGTCGGTTGTGAACGCGGGTCTTCTC
>JBJOQU010000024.1:0-5666 GCA_046049745.1 Actinomycetota bacterium
GACTCCCCCTTGACGCGAAGTGCGACGAGGAAACCGGCCAGTTGCGCGTCCGTTACGTCCCCGTTCATCACCGCGGTCATCGCAGTCGACGACTCTGCAACAGTGAGAGATTCTCCTCGCACGAGTGCATCGAGAATGTCGGTCCAGGTCTTTGACGTCACTCCCCCACCCTATCGCTTCGAATCGGTGGGACTTTGGACATAAAAATTGCGAAAAACAGCGAAAAACACCGTCAAAATGGCGAAATCGTCACTCGAAGTTCGCCATAATAGATACCGTGACTAGTGCATCTGTGATGAGCTCCGCTCCGGTCGTAAACCGCCCGAACTCGGTAGCCGTGGGAACAATCGTCTGGCTCGCGAGCGAGGTGATGTTCTTCGCAGGCTTGTTCGCCATTTACTTCTCGCTTCGCTCGATGGCACCAGAGATTTGGGCAGAACAAACCGCCAAGCTCAACGTCGGTTTCTCGCTTGTCAACACGACCGTTCTCGTTCTCTCTTCAGTGACGTGTCAGTTCGGTGTGTTCGCGGCCGAGCGTCTTCAAGCCCGCCGCACTGGTTGGTCGCCCGTCAAGTGGGGCGCGATCGAGTGGTTCTGGCTCACGTACGCGATGGGTGCGTTCTTCGTCGTCGGCCAGGTTTATGAGTACGCGTTGCTCACGTCGGAATGGGTCACGCTCAACTCTGATGCTTATGGTTCTGCGTTCTACCTCACCACCGGATTCCACGGTTTGCACGTGACCGTCGGACTCATCGCGTTCATCATCATCATCGCCCGAATCCAGGCGCTCAAGGTGTTCACGCACCGTGACGCGATCTCGGCCGTCGCAGTGTCGTACTACTGGCACTTCGTCGACGTCGTCTGGATCGGTCTCTTCCTCGTAATTTACGTACTCAAGTAAGCGAAAGAACAACAATGGCAAACTCCCCCCGTCGCGGACGTCGTCACCCACTCGCCTCAATCGCCCTCTTGCTCGTTGGTTTGTTCGCATCGGGAGGCGCGTACGCACTGTTCACCGGTACGGCAACTGCGTCCGACTCGGTCCCCTCGGCTGCTCAGGTCGAGAACGGTAAGGCACTGTTCTCTGCGAACTGCGCATCGTGCCACGGACTGAACGCAGCGGGAACAAAGGCCGGCCCTTCACTCGTCGGAGTTGGCGCGTTGTCCGTTGAATTCCAGGTTGGTTCGGGCCGCATGCCCATGGCGGGCAGTGGACCCCAGGCCGAAAAGAAGCCCGTCCAGTTCTCGCAGGCCGACATCGACGCAATGGCCGCGTGGGTTGCGACGCTCGCACCGGGACCCGGCATGCCCGAGGAACGTTATCTTTCCGGAGGCGATGCCTCGAACGGTGCAGAGCTCTTCCGCATCAACTGTGCGATGTGTCACAACGTCGCAGGCGCCGGCGGAGCACTGACCGAAGGAAAGTTCGCGCCGAACCTACACGACATCGATCCCGTTCACGTGTACGCGGCGATGGTGACCGGCCCCCAGAACATGCCCGTCTTCTCCGACATGAACATCACGCCCGAAGAGAAGCGCGACATCATCGCGTACCTCCAGTTCATGGATGAGAACGGATCCGTCGGAGGACTCGACCTTGGTGCGCTCGGTCCGGTTTCGGAAGGACTCTTCGTCTGGATTTTCGCCCTCGGTGGCCTCGTTGCCATCACCGTATGGCTCACGGCGAAGTCGAACTAGGTTTACGGAAAGGTCACACGAATGGCTAAGTCAGACAAGACAGTCGCAATCAAGGGCGGCAGTGCAGTCGAGCGCCCCGACCGCATCGAAAACCCTGGGTTCGAACCCGAACACAAGCGTATCCACGACGTCGACCCGGCCAAGGCGGCAGCCGCAGACCGCGGAATCTCAATTCTGTTCCTGCTGTCTGGTGTCCTCAGCTTCGCGGCGTTCGTGCTGTACTTCCTCTTCCCCATTGTCCCCGGGGACCTTTGGTCGGTCCGCCTCAATACCCTCCTCGTCGGTGTTGCGATTGCGGCAGGGCTTCTGACGCTCGGAATCGGCATCGTTCACTGGGCCAAGTCGCTCATGCATGGACACGAGCTCGTCGAAGAGCGTCACGAGACGCGTGGCGACGAGCCGACTCGCCAGCGTGCGATCGAGATCTTCCAGGAAGCGAACAAGGAATCGGGATGGACACGTCGTCGCCTGCTGCGCAACTCACTCGTCACCGCGCTCGTGGCATTCCCGATTCCCGCAATCGCAATGTTCCGCGACCTCGCACCAGCAGCAGACCCTGTCGCTGCTCTCAAGCACACCGCGTGGAAGGCCGGAACCCGCCTCGCGCGTGACCCCAGTGGAACCCCGATCAAGGCTAGTGAAGTCACGATCGGCTCGGCGTTCCACGTCATCCCCGAAAATCTTCACGAGTACGAAGAGACGTTCCTCAACGAGAAGGCAAAGGCGGCAGTCCTGCTGATGCGCCTCCCTGTTGAGGACCTCAACATCTCGGAAGAACGCAAGGATTGGTCGTATGACGGAATTGTCGCGTACTCCAAAATCTGTACCCACGTCGGTTGCCCTGTGGCGTTGTACGAACAGCAGTCGCACAACCTGCTCTGCCCCTGCCACCAGTCGCAGTTCGACGTGTCAAACGAATGTGCCGTCATCTTCGGACCGGCCGCTCGTCCTCTCCCCCAGTTGCCCATCTCGGTGGACGCTGAGGGTTATCTCGTCGCACAAAGCGACTTCCTCGAACCAGTCGGACCTAGCTTTTGGGAGCGTTCACAGTGACCGTCGCAACTAAGTCAAAGCCTTCGCGTCAATCATCTGGCGCGGGAATGCGTTTCGTAGGTGGAGCAGCAAACTACCTTGACGAGCGCACCTCGATCTCGACCGCCGTCAAGACTCTCGGGCGCAAGATTTTCCCCGACCACTGGTCGTTCATGCTCGGTGAGATTGCACTGTACTCGTTCGTCATCATCCTCTTGTCGGGCACCTTCCTGACCCTCTTCTTTGAACCAGCAATGACTGAGGTTCACTACGAAGGGTCGTATGTCCCGCTCAAGGGAATCGAAATGTCTGCCGCGTACGCGTCGTCGTTGAACATCACGTTCGACATTCGCGGCGGACTTCTCATGCGTCAGGTGCACCACTGGGCCGCGCTTCTGTTCGTTGCGTCAATCGGTCTGCACATGCTCCGCGTGTTCTTCACCGGCGCATTCCGCAAGCCGCGCGAAATCAACTGGGTTGTCGGATTCCTGCTTTTCGTGATGGCAATGGCAGAAGGCTTCACCGGCTACTCCCTTCCTGACGACTTGCTCTCGGGTAACGGTCTTCGCATCATCGACGGCATGATCAAGGGAATCCCCGGAGTCGGCCTGTGGATCTCGTATCTGCTCTTCGGTGGCGAATTCCCCGGTGACGACGTCATCCCCCGCCTGTACATGCTTCACATCATGTTGCTTCCCGCAATCGTCATCGCACTCATCGCAATTCACCTCGTGTTGCTTATCGTCAACAAGCACACGCAGTTCGCAGGCCCCGGTCGCACCGAGAAGAACGTCGTCGGTTCGCCGATTCTCCCCGTCTTCGCAGCCAAGGCCGGTGGGTTCTTCTTCCTCGTGTTCGGTGTCACGATGCTCATCGCGTCGCTCGTCACCATCAACCCGATCTGGAGCTACGGCCCGTATGACCCGTCCCCCGTTTCCGCTGGTACTCAGCCTGACTGGTACATCGGATTTGCGGACGGCATGCTTCGACTGATCCCGTCCCACTGGGAGTTCGTCATCTTTGGTGGAACGCTGTCACTGAACCTCATCGTCCCGATTGTCGTTCTAATGTTGTTCTTGCTCGTTGTCGCCGCGTACCCGTTCCTCGAGGCGTGGGTCACCGGAGACAAGCGTGAGCACCACATCGCCGAGCGCCCTCGCAACGCCCCGACACGTACTGCAATCGGTGCTGCCGGTGTCACGTTCTACGCGGTCTTGTGGGCAGCGGCGTCGTCCGACCTCATCGCGACGCACTTCCGTGCCACTATCGAAGGCGTCATCGTCACTCTGCAGGTCCTGCTTATCGTCGGACCGGTTATTGCCTTCTGGCTGACTAAGAAGGTTGCATTGGCTCTGCAGCGCAAGGACCGCGAGATGGTTCTGCACGGTTACGAATCGAGTCGAATCGTGCGCCTCCCCGGTGGCGAGTACCGCGAAATCCACACACCGCTCAACGAGTACGAGCAGTGGCGTCTGGTGTCGTTCGACGAATACGAGCCCGAGGTTCTGCGTCCGAACGCGCGTGGCAAGATCACGGTCGGTGCACGCATGCGAACCAGCATGTCGCGCTTCTACTTCGAAGACCGCATTGCGCCGGTAACGAAGCCCGAACTGGAATCGGCTTCACACTAACCACAACAGATCATGTCGAAGGGTCACACCGTAAGGTGTGGCCCTTCGCTGTTAACGCCCGATCAGCGAGCCGATGATGGAGAACACCACAACAATGATGACGAGACATCCACAGCCCTGAAAGCACGAACTGAAGAAGCCCGATGATCGCTGCGGTGGCACAACATTGACAACGATGTTCGCCGTGCCGTCGGAAGTTGCCGTGAAAGAGACGGATTCGCCGTCTCGGAGGACATATTCCTGGGCTGGCTCCGTGGCCGGCTTCTGAACATCGCCGGATACAGTACCGTTCTCCGATGGTTCAGTCGGCTCGGTCGGTTCCTGAGGGATATTCGTCGTCATGACTTCACTGTATTCCCCAGCAGAGACACGAAAAAGCCCCCGCCAATAAGGCGGAGGCTCATTCGAAATGCTTAACGGCGGTATTGGTTGCGGAAGGGCTCAAAGAACCAGCCGATAAAAGTAATCACAACAAGTCCCAGGGCAAACAGAGCAAGCCAGATTCCAACCGACATGGCCAGCATTGCGACACCACCGGTTGCGCCTGCGAAGAACGGCCACCACGACCACGGAAGGTAGTAGCCCATCTCGGTATCACCATCATCAATATCCGCGGTCTCAGAGTCTTCAGGCAATACCCCACCCTGTCGACGAAGGTTGAGGTACAGGAACCCACCGAGGAAGATGAACATGATCATCGTCAGCAGAATTCCGATGTTGCCTACCCACTCGACACGGCCATCGCCGAAGTAGTTCCAGGTGGGATAAACCACAGCGAAGAATGCAAAGAAGGCGGCGAGCACGCCGTAGATGATGACGTTGGTCTTCATTGTCTACTCCCCTACTTATCGAGGTAACCGGCTGGGGCCGTCTCGGGGTGGTTGAGGTCGAACGCAGGCGACTCCGAACGGATTCGCGGGATCGACGTGAAGTTGTGGCGAGGCGGTGGGCAGGATGTTGCCCACTCAAGCGAGCGTCCATAGCCCCACGGGTCATTGACCGTGACGTCAGGAGCATTGCGTTTGGTCCACCACACGTTGTACAGGAACGGAATCATCGACACTGCCAAAATCATCGAACCAACAGTCGAGAGCTGGTTCATCCAGGTGAATCCGTCCTCCACCAGGTACGTTGCGTAACGTCGCGGCATACCCATGACGCCGGCCCAGTGTTGGATGAGGAAAGTCATGTGGAAGCCGATGAAGAGCAACCAGAAGTGCAGGTGACCGAGGTCTTCGCGCAGCATCTTTCCGGTCATCTTGGGCCACCAGAAGTAGAAGCCCGCGAACATCGCGAATACGACGG
>JBJOQU010000025.1:0-4413 GCA_046049745.1 Actinomycetota bacterium
ACTGCCGCAATCGAACTCTTGGAGGCATCATGACCCAGCCCACACTTCGCCAATCTGTTGGGTCGCCGTTCACGCGGATCCTCGCGGTTGGCGCCGCCCGCGGGGACCTCACGGTCACCAACGACGACATCGCTGGCCCGATCGACTCGAGTGACGAGTGGATTCGTCAACGCACGGGCGTCATCACCCGCAAGCGCGCATCAGCATCGCTCAGTGCTGCCGATCTCGCAACCGCCGCCGCCGCTGAGGCGGTTGCAAAGGCCGGCATCTCGCCCGACCAAATCGGTGCCGTCATTATCGCGACGATCTCCAACACCGTTCAGACGCCGTCAATGGCCGCACTCGTAGCAGATCGCATTGGCGCGACCCCTGCCGCCGCGTATGACATTTCCGCAGCATGTGCTGGGTTCTGCTACGGCATCGCGCAGGCCGACGCGCTCGTACGATCTGGAGCGGCAAAGTATGTCGTCGTTGTCGGCGCGGAGAAACTCAGTGATCTCGCAAAGCCCACCGACCGGACGATTTCGTTCCTGCTTGGAGACGGCGCTGGCGCTGTCGTGATCGGACCTGCAGAAGAAGCGGGTATTTCGAGCACCATCTGGGGTTCCGATGGAGGTAAGTGGGACGCGGTCGGTATGGACCGTCCCGTCCGAGAAGCATTTGACGACCCAGAGGGCGAATTCCCCACTCTTCGCCAAGACGGTCAAACCGTCTTCCGTTGGGCGGTCTGGGAGATGGCCAAGGTCGCTCAGGAGGCACTAGATGCGGCAGGCATCACAAGCAGCGATCTCGCCGCGTTCATCCCGCACCAGGCAAACATGCGCATCATCAACGAATTCGCGAAGCAACTCGACGTGCCAGAGAGCGTTGTTATCGCTCGTGACATCGAAACCACGGGAAACACCTCTGCTGCGTCCGTTCCACTTGCAATGCACCGTGTGCTTGAGGAGCACCCCGAACTCAGCGGTGGATACGCCCTGATTATCGGCTTCGGAGCAGGTCTGGTGTACGCAGCGCAAATCGTGCGTCTTCCCTAACTAATCCGTGTACAACCCCGTAAAATGGGGTCGGTATCACCACCACCTAACAAGGAGAAATTAATGGCTCACTCGAAGGATGAGGTCCTCGCTGGCCTCGCAGCACTTGTCAACGACGAAACCGGCGTTCCGGTTGAAAGCGTCGTTTTCGGCAAGTCGTTCGCGGATGACCTCGACATCGACTCAATCTCGATGATGACCATCGTCGTCAACGCTGAAGAAGAATTCGGCGTCAAGATTCCGGACGACAAGGTCTCGGAACTCGTCACAGTCGACGACGCCGTCAACTTCATCGTCTCGGCTCAGGCCTAAGACGACTTTGCGGCGGGGCTTTCGCCCCGCCGCTCTTCATTTTCACCACAGGAAGTGTGACATGACCACCATCGTTGTAACCGGTATCGGTGCCACCTCTCCCCTCGGCGGAAACGTTCGCGATACGTGGGAGGCGCTGCTCCGCAAGGAGAGCGGCATCCGATCGTTGACCGAAGAATGGGTTCAAACCCACGAACTCCCCGTCACCTTTGCGGGTCGAGTCAAGGTCCCCGCGGTCGACGTACTCGAACGCATTGAAATCAAGCGTCTCGACCCCTCTGCGCAATTGGCTGTTATTGCCGCTCGCGAAGCGTGGAAGGACGCCGGTGAACCCGGCGACGCCAAAGAACGAATTCTGGTTGACTTCGCCACCGGTATCGGTGGGCTCAACACTCTTCTCGACGCATGGGACGTCATGAAGGAGAAGGGCGCTCGTCGCGTTCTTCCCATGACAATCCCCATGCTGATGCCCAACGCTGCCGCTGCAGCGATTTCGATGGATCTCACGACTCGTGGCGGAGCCCGCACCGCAGTCTCAGCGTGTGCGTCCGGTACCGAATCGATCGCGAACGCTGTCGACCACCTGCGCCAAGGAATCGCTGACGTCGTCATTTGCGGTGGGACCGAATCAGTCGTCCACCCACTTCCTATTGCCGCATTTGCAGCAATGCACGCTCTCTCCACGCGTAACGACGAACCCGCACGTGCATCTCGCCCCTACGACGTCAACCGCGATGGTTTCGTGCTCGGCGAGGGCGCGGCGGTTCTGATTCTTGAGACGAAGGAACACGCGGAAGCGCGTGGCGCAAAGATCTATGCGGAAATCGCCGGTGGCGCCGTCACCAGTGACGCACACCACATCACCGCACCCGACCCAGAAGGCAACGGTGCGGCTCGCGCGGTTCTCGACGCTCTCACAAACGCTGGCCTCACCCCGGACGATGTCAACCACATCAACGCGCATGCAACGTCGACGCCGGTAGGTGACATCGCCGAGTACACAGCGCTGCACAAGGTTTTCGGCAACCGCATCAAGGAGATCCCGGTTTCGGCGACCAAGTCGTCAACCGGCCACCTCCTCGGTGGCACAGGCGCTCTCGAAGCGATATTCACCGTCTTGGCCGCTCACGAAAAGATCGCCCCTCCGACGTTGAACCTCGACAACCAAGACGAGAAGATTCCGCTTGACGTCGTCGTCGAGCCCCGTAAGTTGCCCGACGACGTCATCGCAATCTCGAACTCGTTTGGCTTCGGCGGCCACAATGCCGTCGTCGTCATCAAATCGGTCTAGACCGCGCGCACGCCCCGTTGTAACGGGAGAACTTCGGCAAATCGTGCTGCGCGATATGGCTCGAGCTCGTCGTCCCACGCCGTGCCCAAGGCAAGTCGCAGTTCTCGTTCGAGTTCGGTGATGTCTCCGTCTGCGATTCCCATTGCGTAGTGAACCCGGTCTTCGTTGACCATCGCATTTCCTGCGGCGTCAATGAGCGTGTAGAAAATGCCGAGAGCGGGCGTGTGAACATATCGAACACCGTCTCGTCCGAGAGCAGTGTCTTCGGTAATCTCGAATCGCAGATCGGACCACCCCAACATTGCTGACGCAACTCGGGCGGCGGTGCCGGATTCCCCTGTCCATTCGATTTCGGTGCGAACCAAACCGGACTCTGCGGGTTGTTCACTCCACAGCGGTCGAACGGGGACAGAAAGGGCGCTGGACATCGTCCACGCGACATGTTGCGCAAGCGCGGGTGGGCACGAGTGAACTTGAATCACTCCACGTGCATCGCTCATACTTCCTCCTACCGTGCGACTTCCCCTCGGACGGTGTTGAAGTAGAGGTTTACAGTATGCGCGCTGGTTGAGGAAAAGTCCAACCGACCTTAGGGGTGCAGAAGTTCACCCGTCGATGTCACGGGGTTCTTCTCCCCCGCACGAATCGGGAACGGCAGGCGATTCTGCTTCGGCGGAATCGGACAGTTGAAGTTGTATGAAAAGGCGCAAGGCGGCAACACCGCGAGATTGAAGTCGAGTGTGACCGTTCCGTCTGGGTTCGGCACCACGAACAGGAACCGACCGACGGAATACGTTTCCGAATCATTCGTTTCGTCGGCGAAGACAATCTGAAGCGCCTTGCCGGTGCCGATGGTCAACAAGGACACCGCATGACCGTCGAATTCAAACTGGATTTCCCCTGGAATGACCTCGGACTTGGCCGCCCCCGACTTCTTGTCCATCTCGACGGTTGTTCCGGCGGGATTCGGCTTCCAGAGCCCGGTGATTACCCAGTCAGGGTCATAGTCGTAGGCATCGATTCCGCCGTACGCCTGAATCCATTCGCTGTTTGCGTCCCAGATCCGTAGGCCTGACAAGTCGCCCTCGCGGATGATGGAGCCACGAAGAGTGTCCGAGAAAATGATCGACGCGGGATCGGGGCTGCCGGGGCCATCAATGACGACTGTTCCATCGACTTGCACACCGTTCACAGAAATTCCGGCGGAAGCCGGCGCAGTCAGAACAAGACCGGATTCGCCGTCTTCCCGAGGTGCCCACGAGCCAGGAACACCCCACACCTCTTGTGGTGCTTCGATCCACTGAGTCAGCACAAGCGCCAGACTGCCCATCGGTTCCTTGACCTGAGCCTCGCGGCGGGAATGGAAGTTGGAAAATCTCTCGGCGGCTTCACTCATGTCACTATTCTCCCGAAACTGCTCCGCGGGACGCGCTGACGCACCGACTTAACGAACGGAGTTGTACACGCCGATCATCTCGGAGGTTCGCGCGGACTGCATGAATTGCCCACGGAAGTCTGAATCTTGCTGGCGGGTGGCTCGCTGATGGCACGAATCCAGAGCCTCAGCTAGCGCGGATGCGGAATCATTCTTCGTCAGCGAATATCCACCAACTGGCAATTCCGACGCGATGTCGCTGTCGACGACGACCACATGGGTCCCCAGCGCGAGTGCTTCGGTGACAGTCATCCCCTGTGTTTCGAATCCGTTCGACGACTGAACGAGGACGTCCGCATTCGCGATGACCTGCAAGGTGTCGCGATACGGCAATCCGC
>JBJOQU010000026.1:0-3904 GCA_046049745.1 Actinomycetota bacterium
TACTGACGTGACCGCCGTCGCGCTCGTCCGTCGATACCCCGTCGTGGGTCTCGCGATCGTTGTGGCGGCGATTGGCGGAATCCTCGAATGGGCAGGAATGCCCGTCGTTGCGGCATGGGCTCTGTCACTATTTGGTCTGGCGATTGCCGCTCGCGAGGGCTGGCAGATGGTTCGCGCGATGCTGCGTGGCCACATCGGTCTCGATGTGCTGGCGGTCACCGCGATTGTCGCAACCGTGGCTGTCGGCGAACACTGGGCGAGCCTCGTCATTGTGTTCATGTTGAGCGGTGGTGAAGCGCTCGAGGACTTTGCGGCCGGACGGGCCGAACGCGAACTCAGTGCACTTCTCGAACACGTCCCCCAGGTTGCGCATCGCTATCGAGCGGATGGGTCTCTCGAGGATGTCGCGGTTTCTCAGGTCGCTCTCGGTGACAGGTTGCTCGTTCGCCCGAGTGAAATCGTTCCCGTGGATTCGGTCCTCGTGAGTGTCACCGGAACTTTCGATGAATCGTCTCTCACGGGCGAGAGCCTGCCGGTTGAGAAGGTCGACGGTGACGCCGTCATGTCCGGTTCGCTCAACGGTTTTGGGGCGGTGGATATCACCGCGACCGCGCTGGCGGCCGATTCGCAGTACCAGCGCATCGTCGAACTTGTCAAACAGGCGAAAGGGAGCAAGGCGCCGCTGGTTCGGCTTGCCGACCGATACGCCGTGCCGTTCACGCTCGTGTCCTATGCGATCGCCGGTATTGCGTGGTGGCTGGGAGGCGACCCACAGCGATTCGCCGAGGTGCTGGTCGTGGCCACTCCCTGCCCACTGCTGATCGGTGCACCGGTTGCGTTCATGGCGGGAATGTCGAGTGCGGCGAAGTCGGGAATCGTCATCAAGAACGCGGGAACTCTCGAACGACTTGCGCGAACAAAGTCGGTTGCGTTCGACAAGACGGGAACGTTGACGCACGGGACCCCTCGAGTCGTTGCCGTCACTGCGGTCGCGATGGAGCCCGACGAACTGCTCGTGCTTGTCGGGTCAGCCGAACAATATTCCTCGCACGTACTCGCGGGCGCGCTGCGCGATGCGGTGGCCGAACGGGAACTTCCCCTCAAGGAAGCCAAAGACGCGCGACAGGTCGCCACGCACGGTGTCGAAGCAGTCATAGACGGTCGAACGGTATTCGTGGGCAAACCGAAGTATGTCGCCGGCATCGCGACGGGAGTCCCACCCCTTGACCTCGCCGCGGGCGAAGCGGCGGTGTACGTCGCGATTGATGGACAGTTCGCGGGTTCAGTGACACTTCGAGACGAGATTCGGCCGGATGCACCGGCAACGCTCGCTGTACTTCGATCCCTTCACGTCGAACACATCATTATGTTGACCGGCGACATCGAGCCTGTCGCCAAGCACGTTGGCGTGGAACTTGGTATCGACGACGTACGAGCCGAATGCTTGCCAGAGGACAAAGTCGAGGCAATTCGCGCGGCACAACCTCGACCCGTTGTGATGGTGGGTGACGGCGTCAATGACGCCCCCGTTCTCGCGGTGTCCGACGTGGGAATCGCGATGGGGGCGAAGGGATCGACGTCAGCCGCGGAAAGTGCCGACATCGTCATTCTGCTGGATGACATTTCGCGCGTCGCACGGGCTGTTTCAATCGGCCAACGCACGGTTCGCGTTGCCCTTCAATCCATCTGGTGGGGAATCGCGTTTTCCGTCGCGCTGATGGGAGTCGCGGCAGCGGGGTATCTGCCTGCGATAATCGGTTCTGCGATGCAAGAGCTCGTCGATTTGGTGGCAATTCTTGGCGCACTTCGCGCGCTTCGCGCTGGCCAACAACGACTCGAAGGCATCGCCGGCGGGCGATAGTGTCGAACTTGTGAGCACCGGAGCCTCAACCACTGACCGTTTCCCCTGGGCGGCGATGGCCGCCATCGGATTTACGGTGTTCGCTACGGTGACGTCCGAATTTTTGCCAACGGGGATGCTGCCTAACATGTCGGCCGACCTCAACGTCAGCACGTCACAGATCGGCTTCCTCGTATCCGTCTGGGCAGCAACCGTGGTCCTCACGGCAATCCCGCTGTCTTTGACGACGAGGCGATTCAGTCGCAAGTCGTTACTCATCACGTCGGTGACCCTGTTCACGGTGTCCAACATCATGGCGTCGGTGACGTCGTCGTACGAGGTTCTGTTCGCATCGCGCATCATCGGCGGTTTCGGAAACGGAATGTTCTGGATGATCGCGACGGGCTACGTCACGACGATGCTTCCCGCGAAGTGGCGCTCGCGGGGATTCCTCTTCATCTCTGCCGGCGCGAATCTCGCGTTCATCGCGGGACTGCCGCTCGGATCGGCGCTCTCGGCGATTTCCGACTGGCGATCAGCGTTCCTCATCATGACTGCACTGACTATCGGTGCCAGTGCGAGCCTCTACTTCCTCCTGACCCCAGTTCCCAACCCGCACAGCGACACTGAGGCGGCGAAGCAGTCAATCCTCAAAGACAAGTCCTTCAGCATGGTGTTGCTCGGGGTATCGGGCGTATTCCTTGTTGTCGGGGGCGGAAATCTGTTCTACCCCTACATCGCGCCGTTCCTCATCGAGGTTTCTCAATTCACCACGCTGACGGTCGCAGCTCCGCTTGCCGCCTACGGGGTGGGCGGAACGATTGGAATCGTCGTCGCCGAGAGGCTGGGACGTAATCCCCGAAATCTTTCCCGAAACTTGGGGCTTGCGATCCTGTACATGGCATCGATGATGGTGATTCTCAACCTGGTCGCCGGTTCGCAATTTGCCGCGATCATCGCGGTCGCGCTCTGGAGCCTGGGTTTCGCCGTCACCGAGCCGCTCTTCGGTCAGTACATCATGGAACTCGCCAGCCCCAGGCTGCGTGACTTTGCCGGAGCAATGCGAACGACCGCCTGGAACCTGGGAATCGGCAGCGGTTCATTCCTCGGGGGCGTGTTGCTCGTGCCACTCGGAATTGCCGCTTTGCCGTATCTCGGCGCAGGAGTATTGGTCCTTGGCGCGAGCGTCGCATTTATTGCGAGGCGCAGGGAACGGATGCTGTTCGCAAACTAGAATGGGTCTACAAACGCCCGTTCTGCGAGGAGAACCGTGACCGATCGCCAGCACTCCAGTTTCAACGCCCCTCTGTCCGAGGTTGACCCCGAAATTGCCGAGGTGCTGAACCTCGAACTCGGTCGCCAGCGTGACTATCTCGAGATGATCGCATCCGAGAACTTTGTACCCCGTGCTGTTCTTCAGGCTCAGGGTTCGGTCCTCACCAACAAGTACGCCGAGGGATACCCCGGAAAGCGTTACTACGGCGGTTGTGAGTTCGTCGATATCGCCGAATCCCTCGCCATTGAGCGCGCCAAGTCGTTATTCGGTGCCGCTTTCGCCAACGTCCAGCCCCACTCGGGTGCGACCGCGAACGCTGCTGTACTTCACGCGATCGCGTCCAAGGACGACACCATCCTCGGTCTCGAACTCGCTCACGGCGGACACCTCACGCACGGAATGAAGTTGAACTTCTCCGGTCGTTTGTACAACGCGGTTTCGTACGGCGTTGACCCCGAAACGTTCCTCATCGACATGAACGTGGTCCGTGACAAGGCCCTCGAGCACAAGCCGCAGGTCATCATCGCGGGATGGAGCGCGTACCCCCGTCACATCGATTTCGCGGCGTTCCGTGAGATTGCCGACGAGGTTGGCGCCAAGTTGTGGGTTGACATGGCGCACTTCGCAGGGCTCGTCGCGGCCGGACTTCACCCGAGCCCAATTCCTTACGCCGATGTTGTGTCGACGACGGTTCACAAGACTCTGGGCGGCCCGCGTGCAGGACTCATCCTGTCCCGCGACGAAGAATTGGGCAAGAAGCTCAACTCTGCAGTCTTCCCCGGACAGCA
>JBJOQU010000027.1:0-2684 GCA_046049745.1 Actinomycetota bacterium
TAACAGACGTAGCCCATCGTCGTCGGCTTCTGGAACCAGTCCGGCTCAAGGACACGTTCGCGATCACGTTGGTGCAACGCAGCGTCACGCACATGATGATTCGCCACAAGGATGTCGAGCATTGGCTCGAGGACGGAACCAAGTCCGTAAACCTCGTCGAGTGGTTCGAGAAGATCCGCACCGAAGCGGTCGAATCGGTCCAACAGGTCGAGGTCGTCACGGGAGGTACCGAGACGTGCGGCAAGGCGCGTGCGAACAGCACCCACCGATTCCCTCACGTCACACTCCTTTGCCAGCGTGATTCGAGTGTATTACTGGGTGAGCGTGTTGCGGCCTTCGGTGTCACGAAGCAAGTCGGTTCCCGCCTCACCGAAAAGACGATCGTTCCCCGCTTCACCGAACAGCGCGTCATTTCCGATTCCGCCGTAAAGGTCGTCAGCGTCGCTGCCGCCGCGGATTTCATCGGCGCCGCTGAAACCGTCGATCAGGTCGCGACCGGCGTCGCCGTAAAGACGGTCACCGAAGGTTCCACCGTCGATGGTGTCGTTCCCGGCCCCACCGCGGATTGTGTCGTGCGCACTTTCACCGTGCAGGAAGTCGTTCCCGCCCTCGCCGCTGATTGTGTCGTCGCCATAACCACCGAAGACAACATCGTTGCCCTCACCGGTGAAGACAGTGTCGTTCCCGTCGCCCGCCCAGACAACGTCGCTGCCACTTCCAGCGCAGATGGTGTCATTTCCTGCATAGCCGAAAACGGTGTGCGCACCGGTTCCTGACGCCACGATGACGTCTGCCCCTGGTGTTCCGTAAATGACTTCCGCACTGGATGTGATGGTTGCGTTGAGTCCGTTACAGGTTTCTCCGACGCTGTACGCGCTCGTCGCAATGGCAATGCTTCCGATTGAGCCAAGGCCGAAAATCGCTACGATTGCGAACTTCTTGTTGATCATGTCTATCCTCATTTTTCTCAGTGACCTGCAATTGCGAGTTTCGCGCGGTGCAGACGGGTGACGAGTTCACTCTGGCGAATGCCCAGAGACTGACTTATGTCGGACATCGTTCGCTTGTCGACCAAAATGCCGAGTGCGACGCTCTTAAGCGCCTCGGGAAGTTCAGCGATTGCGGCGCGAAGATCGGCGTCAGACATCGACGACAAGTCGGGTTCGTCAATGGCGTCGCCAAAAGTGACGTCAAGGTCGAATTCGTGCCCCATCAGTGAACCTTTCGAAGTGGGTTAGGCGAAAGTCGCTCGGTGACTCTGAACGACGGATCGAAGTCCAATACCGCAGACCCCGACCATCTCGCCCTTTCGATAGTAGCCAAACACACAGTCTCCCGCGAGGTCGCCTTCGAGGAGGCGGGATTCGTCCGCTAGCGCAAGCAGTCCGTAGGCGAGCAAGTGGTTGTCGTACTGGTCGCTCCAGAACGACGGAATCGGCGCGAATCGTTCGGCCGCAACCCGCTCGTAGTCCTCGGGGGACGAGAACTCGGCGGTGATGACCTGCGCCGCGCGCTTGGCGGTGTCGGTCGGGATGTTCCAGTGTTCGACCTGCCGCGCTTCGTTATCGAATGTGGGGATGGGGAATCGGGCAACGTCACCGATGGCAAAAACGTTGTCCCATGGCGAGCCGTCCTGTTTCATGGCGCGCAAGGAAGAATCAGCGAGGACTCCGCGCGTCAGGTCAAGGTCGAGCCCGTCGAGCCACTCGGTGTTGGGGTGGGACCCGATGGATTCGACGAGCACGTCACAATCGATGGTGGTTCCGTCGTCGAGCACGACGCCCGTGACTCGTGATTCGCCAACGAGGTCAACGACGCTGGTCTTCATCCGGAACGTCACGCCGTGGTCGATGTGGCGACGCATCATCTCTTCGGCGAGTTCGTGACCTAGCGGACGCAGCATCGGAAGGGCGCCCGGACCGACGACCGTGACCTCACAGCCGAGTTTCCGTGCCGTTGCTGCAACCTCACATCCGATGAAGCCAGCGCCGACAACGACAACTTTGGCTCCCGGCTGCAAATCTGCTCGCAGGGCTATCGCGTCATCAAGAGTTCTGACCGCGTGGCGCCCAGCCAGTTCTGAGTTGGGAACGTGAAGTCGTCGTGGCCGAAGCCCTGTTGCGATGATGAGCGTTCGGTACGGGTGCACCTCGCCGTTCGAGTCCGTCACGGTCTGGTGGTCGAGATCAGCCGAGACCGCGCGTGTTCCCAACACCCAGTTGACGTCGGCTGTTGCGGGCCGCTGCGGGAACGCTACGGCTTCGTGGCTCACCTCGGTGGCAAGAACCTCTTTCGAGAGCGGAGGGCGGTTGTATGGCGCGTGCGTTTCATCACCGATCGCGGTGATGGGACCGTCGTATCCGAACCGACGCAGGGCTTCCGCCATGCGCAAACCGCCCATGGAGGCTCCCACGATGACGACAGGTTTCGACATCGCGCACTCCTTATGTGTTAGTCGACGATGAATATCGCCTGCATGGGGCAGACGTCAATCGCCGCTTCGACGTTGCCGCGCTCGGCGTCATCAACTTCCGCGATGTACTCGAGCTTGTCGTCTGCATTCAATTTGAACACGTCGGGTGCCTCGAAAACGCACTGTCCGTAGTGCTGGCACTTGGTCATGTCGACATCGACCTTGATCATTCTTTTTCCTCCACTGTTGACGGGTACAGGTCTTTGGATGG
>JBJOQU010000028.1:0-3252 GCA_046049745.1 Actinomycetota bacterium
AAGGTCAAGCAGCGCCTCAACCCGACCATTCAGGTCGATGGAATCGTTCCGACGATGTACGACCCGCGTACGTTGCACTCGAAAGAGGTGCTCGACCTCGTCAAGCAGAACCTCGGAGACAAGGTCCTGCAGTCGACCATCAAGCGAACCGTCAAGTTCCCGGATTCGACAGTTGTCGGAACTCCGATTACCGTTTTCGCCCCCGATCACCCCGCGGCGAACGCATACCGCGAGTTGGCCCGAGAGCTGATTTTCCTTGGAAAGATTGCCTGACGCCGAGGACGGTTTCCGCGTCAGCCTGACGAACTTCGACGGACCGTTCGACTTACTCCTGTCGCTCATCTCGAAGCACGAGATGGACATCACCGAGGTGAGCCTCGCTGCTGTGACGAACGACTTCATTGCGTTTCTTAAGGACCTGGACGGGCCTGCTGAACTAGACGCGGCAAGCGAGTTCCTCGTTGTGGCAGCAACCCTGCTCGACATGAAGATTGTGGGACTGTTACCCGCCGGTGAGTACGCCGACGCCGAGGATGTTGCCGTTCTTGAGGCGCGCGACCTGTTGTTCGCCAGGCTATTGCAGTATCGCGCGTTCAAAGAGGTATCGGCATGGTTCGCCACTCGTATCGAGGCAGAATCGTCGCGCAACCCACGAAACGTCCGCCTGGAAGACAAGTACCGCGAACGTACGCCGGAATTGGTGTGGAACACGTCACTCGAGGACTTCCACACGCTTGCGC
Source organism: Actinomycetota bacterium (assembly GCA_046049745.1). Classification (GTDB taxonomy): domain Bacteria; phylum Actinomycetota; class Actinomycetes; order Actinomycetales; family Microbacteriaceae; genus MWH-TA3. The sequence goes on from JBJOQU010000028.1 coordinate 741, forward strand.
TGTTGGCGCTTGCCCCTCGCGAAATTCCGATGATCGGTCTCGACCACCTGCACGCACCGCTGGTTTCTGTTCGTGAACAGGCGGCGATTGTCGTCGGAATGGTTCGTTCAGGACCGATGACTTTCCGCCAGCTGATTGCTGGTGCAGACCAAAAGGGAGTCGTCGTGGCACGATTCCTCGCCATTTTGGAGTTGTACCGCCAGTCCGCCGTGTCGTTCGAACAAATCGAACCGCTTGGCGAACTCACCATCCGTTGGACCGCAGATACGTGGAACGACGAAAACCTCGTCAGCCTGGGAGCAGATTATGGACAGTGAACTCGACCGCCAACTCGAGGCGATTCTCATGGTGGCCGACGAGCCTCAAGGCTTGGTTTCGCTGGCAACCGTGCTCGAAACTCCCGTCACCGAGGTGAAGGAAGCCATCGCGCGCCTCGTCGCCGACTATGACGGACTGAACGGCAGCGTTCGTCGCGGTTTTGAGTTGCGTGAAATCGGTGGGGGATGGCGCATTTACGTGCGCGAGGACTATGACGACCTTGTTCGAGACGTCGTCCACTCGCAGAACGCCACGAAGTTGTCCCAGCCGGCACTCGAGACTCTTTCCGTCATTGCATACAAGCAGCCCGTTACCCGTGCTCAGGTTTCTGGCATTCGTGCGGTCAACGTCGACACGGTCATTCGCACGCTCGTCGGTCGCGGACTCATCACCGAGGTCGGCACCGAACACGAGACGGGCGCGATTCTGTATGGAACAACCGATCTGTTGCTGACTCACCTCGGGATCGATAACCTCGAACAACTTCCGCCTGTCTCGGAACTGCTCGACGACGGTTCCGGCGGCTTCGACGATGCCAACTGAGCGCCTGCAAAAAGTTCTCGCCGCTGCCGGAGTCGCTTCTCGTCGCGCGAGCGAAAACCTCATCGTCTCCGGCCGGGTGACGGTCAACGGTGTCGTTGTCACCGAACTCGGCTCACGTGTCGACCCCGAAATCGACAAGATCACCGTCAATGGCTCACCAATTCAGGTCGACGTGTCGATGCGGTACGTGATGCTCAATAAGCCAACGGGCGTCGTGTCCACGATGTCTGACGAGAACGGTCGACGCGATCTGACCGAGTTCACCTCGCAGTTCGAGGAACGCTTGTACAACGTCGGTCGTCTGGACGCCGAAACGTCCGGACTGCTCATCTTGACGAACGACGGAGCCATTGCGCACGTTCTTGCCCATCCCTCGTTTGAGGTCAGCAAGACGTACCTGGCCAAAGTCGACGGGGAGGTCACTCCCGCTGTCCTGCGACAGTTGAAGACGGGTGTCGAGCTGGAGGACGGATTCATCGCCGTCGACGCGGTGGCGGTCAAGGGTCAGCCATCGCGTGGCCAGACTCTGATCGAACTCACACTGCATTCTGGTCGCAACCGAATCGTTCGACGACTGTGTGCGGCTGTCGGGCACCCCGTTGTGGATCTTCACCGCAAAAGTTTTGGCCCACTGACGCTAGGGAGCCTCGGGTCTGGCGTTATGCGTGACCTCAGTAAGGTTGAAGTGAGCAGTATTTTGGCGCTTGCCGGCGATTCGGAAGGGGAAACCGCATGAGTTCATCGCGCGTTGACGGCCCCGTTCGCATCGTTGGAACGGGTCTTTTGGGGACGTCTATCGGGCTCGTTCTTCGCCGTCACGGTGTCGAAGTGTCTCTTGTTGATGCATCACCCACCGCAGTGAAATTGGCGAGTGAATACGGTGCGGGAAGTCCCGCGACCGAATCGGATTCGCCTGTTCTGATCGTTGTCGCAACCCCGCCGGACGTCGTTGCTGACGTGGTTGCGGCCGAACTTGCCCGATTCCCTGACGCCATCGTCACCGACGTCGCGAGCGTCAAGGGTTCGGTATTGGAGTCATTGGTTTCGCGCGGCATCGACCTGTCGAACTACGTCGGTTCGCACCCAATGGCCGGACGCGAACGCGGAGGCGCCGTCGCCGCTCGTGCTGACTTGTTCACGGGTCGTGCGTGGATCATTTGCACCCGCCCAGAAATTTCAGATTCACCCACCGCGGCGGTAACTACACTCGCAGAGGCGTGCGGATCCAACGTTGTTGAACTGAGCACCGCCGACCACGACGCGGCTGTCGCTCTCGTCAGCCACGTTCCGCAGATTGTGTCCTCTGCCGTGGCATCAAGCCTCATCGGCGCTCGTGACGACTACATCACCCTTGCTGGCGGGGGATTACGTGACGTCACACGAATCGCGGCATCCGATCCGACGCTCTGGATCCAGATCTTGACTGCCAACTCGGGCGACATTTCGAGTGTTCTTCGTGGCGTTCGTGATCGCATCGACGTCGTTCTTGGTGCACTCGACAACGGGGCGGCAACCGCTGTACTCGCCGATCTTCTTGCCTCCGGCAACGGGGGAGTTGCGCGAATCCCCGGCAAGCACGGCGCGAGCGCACAGTTTGCGCAGATTCTGGTCATCATTGATGACACCCCCGGCCAGTTGGCCAAGTTGCTGA
>JBJOQU010000029.1:0-6584 GCA_046049745.1 Actinomycetota bacterium
GGCCAGACCAAGGAAGAGCGCCTCAACAACTGGCACATCGGCGGATACAAGTTGTACACGACGATGAACTACAAGCTGCAGAAATACGCGCAGAAAAAGACGTGGATTGTCCCGAAGGACGAGAACAAGCCCAAGATCGGTGCCACCGAGGTGTCCATCGAGGTTGGCACCGGTCGCGTACTCACGATGACCGGGAACAAGATCTTCAATGACACACTTCAGGGTGGCGGCAAGGATTCGTCTGCCGTCAACTTCGCGACCGACCGCGACTACGGCGGATCGAGCGGTTTCCAAACCGGTTCGACCTACAAGATTTTTGGACTGCTTGCGTGGTTGCAAGCGGGTCACGGTCTGAACGAACTCGTCGACGCGTCTGAGTTCGAGAAAGACCAGTCCAAATACCTCGACACCTGCACCGACGGTGGCGGCCCGTGGGGTGGAGTATGGGAATTCCGGAACGATTCACGCGCCGGCAAAGCCATCACCGTGATTGACGCCGTCCGTGCATCGGTCAACTCGGCGTTTGCATCAATTGGTGAACAACTCGACCAGTGCGCGATCCGCAAGGCCGCTGAGTCCCTCGGAATCCACCGCGCAGACAACAACACGTTGAAGACAAACCCCTCGGCGATTCTGGGCACCAACGAGCTCGCACCGCTGAGCCTCGTCGCTGCGTTCGCTGGAATTGCCAACAACGGCAAGTATTGCGAGCCCATCATCATCGACCACATCGTCGGACCCGACGGATCCGAATTGCCCGGTCAAACCCCGAAATGCACCCAGGGGATCTCGCCCGACGTAGCGCACGGCGCTATTTATGCGATGGAACGAGTCATGGCCGGCGGAACCGGTGCAGCCTCGAACCCCCGTGACGGCGTTCCGATTTTTGGCAAGACGGGAACTACTGACTCGTCGAACCAAACCTGGATTGTGACGGCTACGTCTCGCGTCGCGAGTGTCGCGTGGGTCGGAAACATCGTCGGCAAGTACCCGATGCGTCAGTACCCCGGCGGGGCAACGTTCCGCCACCGCATCATGTCGGCGGTCATGAAGGCTGCGAACGCGATGTACACCGGCGAAAAGGGCTGGCCCAACCCGCCCGCGAAAATGCTGGCCGGCTCGAGTGTCACGGTTCCCGCTCTTCGTGGCTTGAGCGTTGAAGCAGCGACCACCCTGCTCAAGGGCCTCGGCTTCGACGTCAAGGTCGGCGCCGCGATGGAATCCGAGCTTGAGGATGGTCTCGTCGTCAAGTCGAACCCCGCCGAAGGCTCACGCCTCGCTGCAGGAATGACCATCACGCTCACGCCATCGATTCAACTCGAGGCCCTCATCATGCCTGACCTCATTTCGTCGCCGTACAGACAGAACGAAGCGGAACGTGCCCTGAGGTTGCTCGGCGCCACGAACGTCCGAACTCGCTGTGCGGTTGCGACCGACCCGGCTGACCCCTTGATCGGAACCGTGACTGCTCAATATCCGAATGCAGGTGTTGAGATTCAGGCAAACGGGTACATCAGGCTCACCATTCTTGAAGCAACGTGTGACTAATGCTGGCTAGGCGCGTCCTCACCGGTGCGCTCGCCCTTGGCGCGGGTGTTTTTGCCTACGCGTCTCTCATTGAGCGAAACGCTTTCGGTGTACGTCACGAATCAATCGATGTGCTCGAGCCCGGCGCGCAGCCAATTCGTGTGCTTCACCTCAGCGACCTGCACCTCGCGCCGTGGCAGACGCGGAAGATTGATTGGGTAAGGTCCCTCGCCGAATTGAACCCGGATGTGATTGTTGCAACCGGTGACATGCTGGGACACACCGGCGCTCTGCCCGCGCTGCGGACCGCTCTCGCACCATTCGCGGGGACTGCCGGTGTCTACGTCCACGGGTCAAATGACTATTTCGGGCCGACGTTCCCCAACCCGTTCGAATATTTGTGGAAGCCGTCGAGCGACCGTGAACACGGCGAGCCCCTGGATACGCCCCGACTCGAAGACCTCTACACGACACTTGGCTGGATGAATCTCAACAACTCAAGTGGACGCATGACTGTGAATGGCTCGCGCATAGTGTTTGCTGGCACCGACGACGCCCATTTGGGACTGGATCGACTCGACACCGTCACCGGGTCGCTCGAAATGGTGCTCGAATCCGAGCCTGAACCCGTGAGCACCGTCATCGGCGTCACCCACGCGCCTTATCGTCGTGTCCTGAACTTCTTGACGACACTGGGGGTCGACGCAATCTTCGCAGGGCATACCCACGGTGGCCAGGTGTGCGTGCCCGGTGTCGGCGCGTTGACGACAAACAGCGACTTGCCCACATCATTAGCTCGTGGCCTGTCGGTCTGGAATCACCTCGACCGGCACGCGTTCCTCAACGTCAGTGCGGGAATTGGCACGTCGATTTTCGCGCCCGTCCGTTTCGCCTGCCCGCCCGAGGCGGTACTCGTGACCTTGCGGCCACGCGAGTTCGGGTATTCTTGACCCATACGGGGTGTGGCGCAGTTTGGTAGCGCGCGTCGTTCGGGACGACGAGGTCGCAGGTTCAAATCCTGTTACCCCGACACGAGGATGAGATCGGCTTCTGCCGGTCTCATTTCGTTTAAGGGACTTGGGTTCGGCTTAGGGTGACACCGTGATGGCGACACCGGCGCGGGCCAATTCGCTCAGGGCGGCGACGGAACCCGAAGCGCTGACGCCAACACACAGGTGTGCTCTCACGGTGACGGCCAGACCCAGGTTTGCAGCATCCAGGGCCGATGCGCGAACACAGTAATCGGTCGCAATTCCCACCACATCGAGCGAGTCGACACCGTTCTCGCGAAGCAGGTCACCCAGCCCTTGGCCCGACTCGGTTGTCCCTTCGAAGGCCGAATATGCGGGAATGCCCTGTCCTTTTCGGACGTGCGCGGTAACGGTGGCGGTGTCGAGTGCGGGGTGGTATTCGGCTCCAGCCGTGCCCGCAACACAATGACTCGGCCATGTGTCGACCCAATCAGGGCTCTCAGAGAAATGCCCGCCGTTGTCGCCTTCCGCATCGTGCCAATCCCTCGACGCGACAATCACCCCGTAGTCATCGGCATGAGTCGCGAGAAACTCGCTGATGTTCGCTGCGATTGCAGCGCCACCCTCGCAGGCCAGTGCCCCACCCTCAGTGAAATCGTTCTGAACGTCAACGATGAGCAGAGCGCGGGTCACGGGTTTCCCTAGTACGACGCGAGGTTGTTGCCGCAGGTGTACGCGGCCGCGAACACATTGTCGATTGCGGCCTTGGCCGATTCGCCAACGTCACCGGACGCAACGACCACCGCGATGAGAGTGCTTCCGTCTGCGGCGTCAATCTTGCCCGCAAGCGCGTAGACGCCGTTGATCCATCCTGTTTTTGCTGTGACGTGACCGCGCGCAACGCTGGCGTCGCCGTCAAAACGCGAGCTCAGGGTGCCCGATTCTCCCGCAACGGGAAGGCTTCCCGCGATAAGAGCGAGATCACCGGCGTCACTGAAAATCGTGTCCAGCAATTTCGCCAACGCGCCGGGATTGATTCGGATGTTGAGTGACTCCCCCGACCCGTCGATGAACGTGCCGTCCGACAGATCAACGTCGAGGGTCGTCATTGTCGAAACGATTGCGCCCTGGAGCGAACTTGCGGTACCGCCCAGCCCCAACTTCACCGACACGGCACGAAGCAGAAGTTCAGCCAAGGTGTTGTCAGAATTGGGAAGCATCTGCTTGATGAGCTTCGAGACGGGCTGCGAAGAGACACTCGCGAGTTTGGTTGCGTTGCTGGGCGCAGCACCATACGAAATCGTGATGTCCGATTCTCCGTCACCCGCACCGGCTGCCTGCAGTGCGTCGGCGAAGACCTGTGCCGCCTTGGCGACGGGGTTCTTCGATCGTGGGCTGGTCGCCTTGTTCGGGTTTGCGCGGTCCCCGTCCACCATCAGCGGAACGATGAGCGGCTGGTAACCCTCGGTGCGCTCGCTCTTAGGCCACGACGAGTGCCACGCGTCATCAACCGGGAACATCGTGACGTCCACAATCACTTCCGTGATGGGATCTGCGTCGGGGAAGGTGTCCTGATATGCGGCCACGGTTTGTTCTGCGAGGTCTGTGATGCTCGGAGCGCCCGAATACACCGATCCGTTGCCCGCACTGAGAGTGGGGTCACCGCCGCCAATGAGGATGACGCTTCCCGGCGCCGAACCGGCGACAACCCGCGTGGTGAGTCGCGCGTCAGCACCGAGGACCTTGAGCGCGGTTGCTGCCGTGATGACCTTCATGACACTGGCCATTGGGGCCGTCGGGTTTGCGCCGAACTGGAACAACGTCTCGTCGGTCTCGGCGTTGAGGACAAACACGGTCGCATCGCCCAACTTCGTCGACGCCACCTGAGCACCGATCGAGCACGTGCGAACGGGGAATGCTAGCAACGGCGAATCGGGAACCGAACGCGGTGCGGCGGTTTCGACGGGTGCCGCGGTGCTGCCAGGGCCGAAGAAGAAGCCCGCGGCGAAGGACAACGCGGTCACAAGTGCCGCAGCAAGTCCCAGAACGAGGTAGTTCGGTCCGCCCTTGGGCGTCACGTCCGTGGTGGTGTCCGTCATGGTGTTTGCCCTTCACTGAGTGCCGAGCCGACTACGAGGTTCGAACTCGTGACCTTCTGTTTACAAGACAGATGCTCTACCAACTGAGCTAAGTCGGCACTGTTACCAGATTACCGTCTCGGTGCTGGTGGTTAGTTGCTCGACGCCGCCTGAACGGCGCTGAGGAACTCGGCCGAATCGAACGGGTACGAGTACTTGAACGGAACGCCGTTGATCAGAACCGTGGGGGTCCCCGTGACTCCCGTGAAAGCGGGATCAAGGTTGTTAATTGCTACCTCGCCGCTCATTGCGCGAGTGGTTTGTGCGCTCACCCAGTCGGTGAAGTCGCCCTTGTCGATGCAATCGGCTACCTGAACGTTTCCGCCAGCCTGGGTGGCCAGTTCGGTGATCGCCGCGTCGTCAAGACCCGGCGTATTTTCGGCTGGCTGGTTCGCGAACAGCAACTTGTGGAACGTGTAGAACGCGTCAGGGGTGTAGTTCGCGACGCAGGCCGCCGCGTTTGTTGCACGCGTCGAGTACTTGGTTCCCTGCGAACGGTTGTCGAGGAAGGCGATCGGGTGAACCTCGAGGGTTGCAGCACCAGAGGCAACCAACTCGTCAAGGACCTGGCCGTTGGCCTTCTCAAATTCGCCACACACCGGGCAGAGGAAGTCAACGAAGATGGTGATGTCGACAACGCCGGGTTCGTTCGCCGGGGTCGCAACGGGGGCCGATTCGGCGGGAAGCGCGTCGGTCTTGACGGCCTTGTAACTGGCGCCAATCTTGATGCCGTCGCTCGCCATGTTGAGCGGGCCGGGGCCAGCAGGCTTGGTGCCTTCCATGATGACCGCCGCGAGAATCGCAATAACGGCGAGCGATGCGACCGCGAGGCCGGCTTGAGTGAAGAAGCGGACGCGCTTGTCGCGGGCCGATGACTTCTGGCTGAGCTCGCGGGCCTTTTGCCGAGCCTGTTCGCGAGCCTCACTGCGTGATGGGCGCTTTGCTGCGTTCATGAACATCCTGACGTTGGGGCGATTGATCGCACTGACGATAACTTCAACAGTTTAGCGAGGTTACCTAATCCGGCAACTTGAGAGTTCCATAGGGAAGCGCGCCCTGCCATACTTAAGGTGTCGCTCATTGAGCGGCAATCCATTCACTACGGATCGTCCGGCACGTACCTGCCGGTGAAGGAGAAAATCATGGCTGGAGTAATTTTCGACAAGGCCACACGACTGTACCCGGGCACTAACAAGGCCGCAGTCGACGCCATCGAATTGGACATCAAGGACGGCGAGTTCCTCGTCCTCGTCGGACCCTCGGGTTGCGGAAAATCAACGACTCTTCGCATGCTTGCAGGGCTCGAAGAGGTCAACAGCGGTCGAATCCTCATCGGTGACCGCGACGTGACAAACGTTGCCCCGAAGGACCGCGACATCGCGATGGTGTTCCAGAACTACGCCCTGTACCCGCACATGACTGTCGCGGAGAACATGGGCTTCGCCCTCAAGATTGCTGGCGTTTCGAAGGAAGAGCGCGCTGAACGCGTCCTCGAAGCAGCCAAGTTGCTCGACCTCGAACCTTACCTCGACCGCAAGCCGAAGGCTCTGTCCGGTGGTCAGCGTCAGCGCGTCGCGATGGGTCGCGCGATTGTTCGCAAGCCCCAGGTGTTCCTCATGGACGAACCGCTGTCGAACCTCGACGCCAAACTTCGCGTTCAGACCCGCACCCAGATTGCGTCTCTGCAGCGTCGCCTCGGTGTCACGACCGTCTACGTCACGCACGACCAGATCGAAGCGCTCACGATGGGTGACCGCATCGCGGTTCTCAAGGACGGCGTTCTGCAGCAGGTCGGCACACCCCGTGATCTGTACGAAGCACCGGCAAACGTCTTCGTCGCCGGATTCATTGGCTCGCCGTCGATGAACCTCTTCCCCGCCGAGATTGTTTCGGGTGGAGTTCAGTTCGGTTCGGATGTCGCCAAAGTTCCCGCGGACGTCACTAAGGC
>JBJOQU010000030.1:0-12536 GCA_046049745.1 Actinomycetota bacterium
GAGCTATGGCGCTCTCCCCTCAACCGCTCAGCCCCCTCGATGGTCGTTACGCAGCGGCGGTGTCGGAACTCAGCCAGCACCTCTCCGAAGCCGGCTTGAACCGTGCACGTGTCCACGTCGAGATCGAGTGGCTGATTCGTCTGGCAGAAGAGGGCCTCTTTGGTGCTCAACTCTCGGGCCGGGAAATCACGTCGTTGCGCGATGTCGCCGCGAATTTTGGGGACGCAGACGTTGCACGGATCGCGGAATTCGAATCGACGACCCGCCACGATGTGAAGGCGGTCGAATATCTCGTCCGCGAGCACCTCGAACGACTTGGCCTCACGCGCATTTCCGAGCTCACGCACTTCGCGTGCACGAGCGAAGACATCAACAACTTGTCCTACGGGATCACCCTCACCTCGGCGATTCGCGACGTGTGGAGCCCTGCCGTCCACACACTGCTGAAGGCGCTGACGAACCTCGCGACGATCGAGCGCGACACCCCGATGCTCTCGCGCACCCACGGACAGCCCGCGACACCCACGACGTTCGGCAAGGAAATCGCCGTGTTTGTGTATCGAATCAAACGGGTTGTTCAGGAAATTGATGCTCTTCGGTTAACCGGCAAGTTCTCTGGAGCCACCGGAACGTTCTCGGCCCACGTTGTTGCTGCACCCGGTGTCGATTGGCCCCGAATTTCGCGTGACTTTGTCGAATCGCTTGGGCTCGAATGGAACCCGCTAACGACACAGATCGAATCGCATGACACTCAGGCCGCGTTGCTTTCCCGCGTGAGTCACGTCAACCGAATCCTTCACAATCTCTGCACCGACGTGTGGACGTACATTTCGAACGGATTCATCACACAGATTCCCGTCAAGGGCGCAACGGGTTCATCGACCATGCCCCACAAGGTCAACCCGATTCGATTTGAAAACGCCGAAGCGAACCTCGAAATTGCGACCGCTTTGGGCGACGCTCTCGCCGCGACCTTGGTCACCTCGCGCATGCAACGCGACCTCACCGACTCGACCACTCAGAGGAACTTCGGTGTCGCTGTGGGACACTCGCTTCTCGCAATTCACAACATCACCAGCGGACTGGGTGAAATCGCCGTCAACCGTCAAGCATTGCTTGACGATCTAGGTGACAATCTTGAGGTGCTCGGTGAGGCGATTCAGACGGTGCTTCGTGCAGAACGCGCAGCCGGGACCACGACCATCGACAACCCTTACGAGCTGCTCAAAGACCTCACGCGTGGCAAGAAACTCACAGCGGACACCCTCCGAGAGTTCATCGAGGAATTGGAGATGTCGGTCGAGGGAAAGAAGCGACTTCTCGCATTGACGCCCGCGACGTACACGGGGCTATCGTCGAGCCTGGTCGACTACTTGCGCTAAACGTCGTGCGGGTTTTCGCCGCGCGGCGGAAGCTGCGGGCTCATGGTCAGAACGATCATTGCGAGCATCAGAATCGTCACAACGAACGCTGACCCCGCGAAGATTCCCGCCATGCGGAAGTCACGGGTAACCATCAGGACGATTCCGCCAAGGAACCCGGCGGCGAGGAGTGAAAGGCCGACCAACTGGAACGGCTTGGTCTTATCTTTTTGTGACACGTCGAATCGCTTTCTTTCCCGTTGCCATCAGGGTTTCTGATTGGCTGATGGCGCCAAAAACGCCAAGAATGATTGCCCACGCTCCGATGGTCCCCGTCGCAATGGTTGAATCCGCGCGAGACGGGAAGACCACGATGGTGAGGATGAGGGCCAAGATTGCCGAAGCCCAGCCAGCAATCGGTTCCGCACGAATGAACGCCCTGGCGCACTCGAACAGTGCGAGTGGGATGGCCAGAGACAACGCCGATGCTGGCCCGATAGTTCCCAACAGCAGCCCGAGCAACGTGGCTCCGACAAACAACACGTTGATCCACCACACACCGGCGGTGATGGCAGTGGAACGGTCGTCCCGAATCAGCAGCGACACAATCGCGATTGTTGTCATCCACTGCAGACCGACGAGATTCCCGTGGTTTGCGATGAACGGAATGAACAGACCCGCAACGAGCAGGATTCCGGGGCGACCGAATGTTCTGAAATGTGGAGCGACTACTGGCCAGTAGTGGCGAACGACCGTGACAACGACCTCGACAGCCCAACGGACCCATGCGATGGCAATGAGAATGCCGTGGCGGATGCGCGCGAAAACGACAAGCACGCGATCGAGGAAGTCCAGCACGCCTCTAGCCTACGACCGCTATCCCAGTGCAACTGGTCAGACGACGGGCGCCATGTCACTGAAGCGCGAGAAGCTGCCTTCGAAAAGGACGGTCAGCGTCGCGGTGGCACCGTTTCGGTGCTTCGCGACAATGAGCTCGGCGTCGTTCTTGGCATCGCCGTCTTCCGCATAGCGCTCACGGTGCAAGAGAATCACAATGTCGGCGTCTTGCTCGAGAGAGCCCGATTCGCGAAGGTCAGACAGCATCGGCTTCTTGTCCGTGCGCTGTTCCGGTCCACGGTTGAGCTGTGACAGGGCGATGATCGGTACTCCGAGCTCCTTCGCAAGCAACTTCAGCGAACGCGAGAATTCGGATACTTCTTGCTGACGGTTTTCGACGCGCTTTCCCGACGACATGAGCTGCAAATAGTCGATGACGATCAGTTTGAGTCCGTGCTGCTGCTTCATTCGGCGGCACTTGGCGCGAATCTCGACAAGCGTGAGGTTCGGACTGTCGTCAATGAACAAGGGCGAGTTCGCGAGGTCAGCCTGCTTCTGCGAAATCTTCTTCCAGCCCTGGCTGTCGATTGTGCCGTTACGCATCTTGTGCAGGAAGATGCTGGTCTCGGCCGACAGCAGGCGCATGGCGATTTCTGCGCGGGACATTTCGAGCGAGAAGAACACGGTCGGCTGATTGGCCTTAATGGCGGCGCTGCGCGCGATGTCCAGCGCAAGAGTCGACTTTCCCAGTGCAGGTCGCGCTGCGATGAGAACAAGTTGCCCCGGGTGCAGACCGTTGGTCAAAGTGTCGAGTTCGCGGAATCCGGTCGGGATCTCGATGTGAGCGCCATTACGCCCCGCGATGGCTTCCATTTCGTCAATCGCCGCGACAAGCGCGTCCGAAACCTGTACCGCTTCATCGGCGCGCGCGCTTCGCCCGATTGAAAAGACTTCTGCTTGGGCTTCGTTGACGAGGTCGATCGGTTCACCTTCGGCGGCAAAGCCCATCTGCGTGATGCGAGTACCCGTGGTCACGAGTCCGCGCAAAATTGCCTTGTCCGCAACGATCGACGCATAGTACGTCGCGTTCGCAGCGGTGGGGACGAAGCTCGCGAGTTCGTGAAGATACGAGGCTCCGCCGACCTTTTGCAAGTCACCCTGTTTTGCGAGCTGGTCCCCCAACGAGATCGTGTCGGCCGGGTCTCCCTTGGCGAAGAGGGAAATGATGGCGTCAAAGATGATTTCGTGCTTGGGAAGGTAGAAGTCTCGGCCCTTAACGACCTCGGAGACTTCGCCGATGATGTCCTTGGAGAGGAGCATTCCACCGAGAGTGGACTTTTCGGCGGCGATGTCGTTCGGCGGAACACGGTTTTCGCCCGTGCCTTCGGGTACTAGTTCGAGCTGTGGACCGGCCATGTTCGCGCCTCCTTTTCTTCCGCTGGATGGGTGCGGGCTTTCAGTATGAGTGTGAGGTACGACAAACCTCACCGCCACTCCCATCGGTGACCTCGTAACGCTAGGGAAGCGCATCGCACAATGCAAACGAGCCTGTGGATAAGTCTGTGGGGAAATTGTGAAACACGCCGAACAAAGTTGTGGAGAGGCTGTGGAGAACTGTGGAGAACTGTGGAAAAGTTCTCCATCAATCAGCGAAATAGCACTCTTGACCGCGTATTTATCTGTTTTCACACCTGTGAGTAAAGTTGTTTAGAGTTCAGGTTGAACCTTTAACCTTTCCACAGTCGGCCGTCGTCTCGCGGAACGGAAAAGCGCCCCCGAAACCGTGGCTTCGGGGGCGCTTTCCAACGCGGAATGGATCGTTACTTGGCGGCAACGACCTTCAGGGCGAGGGTTGCAACGACACCGTCGTGCAGCTTGACCGTCGCCGAGTAGGCTCCGGTCGCCTTGATTGCGGCCTGCAGTTCGATCGAACGCTTGTCGATCTTTCCGAGACCGGCTGCTTCAACAGCGGCTGCGATGTCGGCGGTCTTGACCGAACCGAACAAGCGACCCTCGGCACCAGCCGAGGCGCGAACCGTGATGGATGCGCTTTCGAGCTTGGTCTTGAGAGCAACGGCGTCTTCGTGTGACGCAAGTGCGCGAGCCGCACGGGCCGCCTTGATGTCGGTCACCTGCTTTTCGCCACCGCGGGTCCACACAATTGCCAGTCCCTGGGGGACGAGGTAGTTACGTGCGTAACCGTTCTTGACGTCGACGATGTCGCCGGCGGTTCCGAGGCCAGAAACCTCGTGAGTGAGAATGAGCTTAGCCATCTGAATATCTCCTAACGGCCAGCGCCGGCGTAGGGGAGAAGAGCCATCTCACGTGCGTTCTTAACTGCACGAGCGATGAGTCGCTGCTCCTGAACCGAAACGCCCGTGATGCGACGCGAACGAATCTTGCCGCGCTCAGAGACGAACTTGCGAAGTGTCGCAACGTCCTTGTAGTCGATTACATCGACGCGAATTGCTTTTGCGGGGGGAAGCGCTTTTGCGCCCTTCCCGACGCGGGGCTTACGGCGATCGCCGGTTGCCTTTCCTGCCATGGTGATGTCCTTACGTTAAAAAGAGTTGGTTAGAACGGAGTCTCGTCCGCGGGAGGTTCGGTCTGTCCCCAGGGGTCCTTCTCCACTGCGGGAGCGGCGGCCCACTGGTCTCCACCGGTCGGCTGCGACCAGTCAGAGCTGGACGATCCGGCACTGCTGCTTCCGCCTGCGGCGCGCGTGATGGACGCGGTCGCGTAACGGAGCGAAGGGCCGATTTCGTCAACCTCGAGCTCGATCGAGGTGCGCTTTTCGCCCTCTTTCGTCTCGTACGAGCGCTGACGGAGGCGACCGGTCGCGACGACGCGAGCGCCCTTCGTCAAAGACCCGGCTACGTGCTCGGCGAATTCACGCCACACGCTTGCACGAAGGAAGAGCGGCTCGCCGTCTTTCCACTCGTTCGACGCACGGTCGAACGTGCGCGGGGTCGAGGCGATCGTGAAGTTCGCAACGGCAACACCGTTCTGCGTGAAACGCAGTTCGGGGTCGGCGGTGAGGTTTCCGATAACCGTAATGATTGTGTCGTTAGCCATGATGACTACTCGGCAGCCTTTGCGATACGAGCAACGGCCTCATCGGCACGAAGCACCTTGGTGCGCATAACCGATTCCGAGAGACGGAGCTGACGCTCGAGCTCAACGGTGGTCGCGGGCTCCGCGGTGAAGTTAACGACAGCGTAAACGCCTTCGCTCTTCTTCTGGATTTCGTAGGCCAGACGACGACGTCCCCACAGGTCAACGTTGTCAATCGTTCCGCCGTTTGCGGTGATGACGCCAAGGAACTTGTCGAGCGTCGGTTGAACAGTGCGGTCATCAACCTCGGGGTTGAGGATCACCATCAGTTCATAAGGATGCATAAATAACCCACCTCCTCTGGACTCAGCGGCTACAGACTTTCTGCAGCAGGAGGGTATTGCTTCCATTCGCTGCCACGAGGGCAACCTGTCAAGAATAGCCCAGCGACGCGGTTAAGCCAAGTCGCGGTCCGCTGCCCACGCGCGCAGGCGGCGTTCTGCCTCGGCTTCCCCGAGCGGACCTTCGTCAAGTCGAAGCTCGAGAAGGAAATTCCACGCCTCGCCAACGGCACGGCTGGGGCCAATTCCCAAGAGCGCCATGATTTGTTCGCCGTCAAGATCCGGCCGGATCGCGTCGATCTCTTCGCGTTCGCGAATCTCGGCAATTCGGCGTTCAAGATCGTCGTATGCCTTGCCCATTGCCGCGAGGCGTCGCTCGTTTCGAGTGGTGACGTCGCTTCGCACCAGGACGTGAAGTCGCGCGAGTTCCTCGCCGGCATCCCTGACATAACGGCGGATCGCGGCATCGGTCCATGCCCCCTCGCTATATCCAAAAAATCGCAAGTGAAGCCGAATGAGGTTTGTCGTGCGCGAAATCGTCTCGTTGTCGAACCGTAACTCAACGAGTCGCTTCTTGGCCATTCGCGCGCCGACCACGTCGTGGCCATAGAACGTCACCGTTTTCGACGGCTTGTCGAATGACCGTGTCGCGGGCTTGCCGATGTCGTGCAGCAACGCGGCCAGTCTGCCGATGATGTCGGGTTCTGCGCCCGGGTTTCGCTCCTGCTCGAGAGCAATCGACTTAGTGAGGACCTTCAGCGAGTGTTCGTAAACATCCTTGTGACGTCCATGTTCATCGTGTTCGCGCACAAGAGCAGGCAGTTCCGGCAAGACAATGTCACACAATCCCGAATCGACGAGGATACGAATTCCCGGTACGGGATCGTTTGCTGACAGCGTCTTGATGAGTTCGTCCCTGACTCGTTCAGCGGAAATCATGCGAATTGATTCAACGCGGTCGCGTAGTGCGGCGTCCACGTCGGGCGCGAGTGCCATCCCCAGTTGGGCAACAAATCGCGCCGCGCGCATCATGCGAAGGGGATCATCGGCAAAGGAAACCTCTGGCGTACTCGGCGTGCGGAGAATACCCGCTGCCAGGTCTGCGAAACCATTGCTGGGGTCGACGAGCTGCATCCCCGGCAAGGTCAGCGCCATTGCATTGACGGTGAAGTCGCGGCGCAGCAGGTCGGCGTCAATTTTTGTCCCAAACGCAACGGACGGCTTACGGCTTTCGCGATCGTATTCGTCGGCGCGATACGTAGTGATCTCGATACGTTCGCCGTCGACCATCGCGCCGATTGTTCCGAACTCGCGGCCGACATCCCATGTCGCGGAGGCAATCGGGGCAAAAATCGCGAGCATCTCGTCTGGAGTCGCGTTCGTCGTGAAATCGAGGTCATTCACCGGTCGACCAAGGAACGCATCCCTCACCGGTCCGCCAACGAGTGCGAGTTCCTTGCCCGCTGCGTCAAACGCGGAAGTCACGTGCGCTACGGCGGGACTCGCGGCCAGAGCCGTGAGTCGTGCCATGGCATCCACCACGCTCTCCATGAGTCCAAAGTCTAGACTGAGGGACATGTCTTCGGCCGTGAACGTGCGCGCTGCCGCGCTTCGAGTTCTCGGCGCGAGCGTTTTCGCTGCGATTGTTGCGGCGTGTGGAGCGGTTGGTTCCGTGGCCGCCCCGATGCGGACAATTTCGGTACTTGTCCCAATCGTCGCCGATGCCGGCGATGGTCAATTTCTCAGCGCGGATCAGGTGGAGTCGGAAACCGCACCTGACGGTGACTGGACCTTGTTGACCGCAGCAGCAAAACAACACGGATTTACCGTCGCACTGGACTCACGAATCGTGGCGAGCATCGGAGTGCTTGGCAATGATGCGCCTGAATCCGCGGTGACCTGGTTGGACACGGTCAACTCTCTCGATCCGCTCCTGCTTCCGTGGGGAAATGCGGATGTTTGGGCTCTGGCATCGAGTGAATTGGTGACTTTTAGCGCCGAGGAGTTTGGGCTGTTGGCCAACGTGGAGCCCGCCGAACTGGTCGTGTGGCCGAGCGGTGACGTCGTCGACACATCATCGGTTGTGACTACCGCGTCTCAGGGGTTTACGCGCATGATCGTCGGAAACGACCAATTCGCGGGCGGATTCGACTCCGCTGCGAGTGGTGCATTGGCTGACGCCGTCTCACCCGACTCCTCGACCTCCGCACTTGCCGGTGCGGCCGCAGTCCGCGCAGAACTTTCCGACGGCGATGTCCTCGTCTTGCCTCGAACCGCTCGTGAGCTCGATGTGTCGATGGCTGTGTCAGTTCTCGACCGCGTGGTCGGATCGGACGTTCGCGTCACACGGGTTGTCCCCGCGAGTGTGAATTCAATGCGAACGCCGTTCGCAGAAGTATCTGCTCCCGGATTGTTGGGTTCTGTTTTCGAGTCGTTTGCAGCCGATGAGGCGCGCGCCGCCATGATTTCGGACGAGCCCGCGGCACTTCTCGCCTCGCGCGTTCGCTCACTTGCCGTCACTACGAGCGACCTTGACCCGCTTGTGTTTGAGTCGGCGGCCGAGGTGTTCATCGCAGACCGCGACTGGTTGTCACGACTCGTATCAATTTCGCTCGCGACGGAGTACACAGTTCTGTCTAACACCGCCGATGTCCCCGTCAGTGTGAGTAACGATTCTGGCGCTGCCGTGACTGTCGAGGTGCGGGTCCGCTCGACCTCGGGGATCGTGCAGGTTGAAACGCCCAGCCAATCGGTGACGATCGAACCGAGGTCAAACATCCGCATCACGGTCCCGATGACCGCGGTGACAAACGGACGAACCGCTCTTGTCGTCAGCCTGGAAGATCCCGCAGGCGGCACGATTGGGAAACCTGTTTCGTTCCCGATCGAAGTTCAAGCGCAATGGGAGATCCTTACGGTAGTTGTCTTCTTCGGTAGCGTCATCGTCATCATGACAATCGGGATTCTGCGGACTATTCGACGACGTCGAGCCGTCTCATGAGTATCGGTCGTTCGAGCCTGCTTCTCGCTTCGGGGACGGTTGTCTCCCGAATTCTCGGCTTCATCAACGCCGTTGTGCTGGCGCGAACGCTCGGACTGGTCGGCTCCGGCGCGGATGCCTTTGCGCTTGCCAATCAACTTCCCAACAACATCTATGCGATTGTCGCGGGTGGCGTCCTGTCTGCGGTCCTGGTTCCCCACATAGTCAAATCAGGCCTGAATACGGATGGTGGCGCCAATTACATCAACAAGTTGTTGACGCTCGGAATCGCGACGTTTGCCGGCGTGGCCGTGCTCGCCACGATCGCAGCGCCCCTGTTTGTCGGTCTTTACGCCCAACAAAGCGCCGGAACCGGCGAGCTGGGATTCAGCACAGCCGAGATCAACCTCGCCGTCGCGTTCGCGTGGTGGTGCCTTCCGCAGGTCTTCTTCTATGCCGTGTACAGCCTGCTCGGCGAAGTTCTCAACGCCAAGGGGCTGTTCGGTCCCTTCACATGGGCTCCCGTTCTCAACAACATCGTTGCCATCGGTGGAATGTTATGGCTCGGTGCCGTCTTCGGAGGATCGGTCTCGATCGCGACAGATTGGTCAGGCGGCGAGATCGCAATTCTCGCCGGCTCAGCTACTGCCGGCGTCGCGGCCCAGTCCCTCATCCTTTTCGCCTTCCTTGGTCGCGCGGGTATCCGCTTCCGACCCGACTTCCGATTCCGCGGAGTAGGACTGGGTGAAACCGGCAGGGTCGCTGCGTGGACGCTGGGCATGATCCTCGTGACGCAACTTGCGGGAATCCTCCAGAGCAACATCGCCTCTCTCGCCACAACAAACGGAGATCCGGGGCTCGCGGTCCTACGTTTCGGTTGGCTCGTGTTTATGTTGCCCCACTCGGTTGTGACCGTTTCGTTGGCAACGGCCTATTTCACACGCATGAGCACTGACGTTCGCGACGGAAACTGGGCAGCTCTCTCTGCTGATATCCGTCAGTCGTTGGCTCGTGTCGGCCTCTTCATGGTTCTCGCGAGCGCCGGGCTGTGGGTAACTGCTCCTTTCGTGGCTCAGGTTTTCGATAGTTCTGCGACAAGCGGTCTCGCTCCGGTCATTTCGCTGTACGCGGTGGGACTCGTTCCGTTCGGAATTGTCTTTGTCCTGCAACGCGTGTTCTACGCGCTCGGCGATACGCGCACCCCGTTCCTCGTGCAACTCGCTCAAGCGGCCGTTTTCGCCGGTCTTGCTCTGTGGGTTGGGACGGGCGGAACCAATTCCGTTGCAACAGGTTTGGCCGTGGCCATGAGCGTCTCTACCTGGGTTCAGGCGGTCGTCATGGGCGTTGTGTTGCATCGCCGACTGGGAAAGTTGTTTGATCGAACTGAAATCGCATCCCTCGCGACCTTCGCACTCGCTGTCATCCCATCGGTTGCGTTGGGGCTTCTCGTAGGGAACGTTGCGCACGGAATTCTGGTCGTCGAGTGGGGAACAAGCATTCTCGAAGCGCTCGTCACGGCAGGGCTTGTGACGTTCGTCATGGCTGTTTCATACATGGGTGGATTGTTGGCGCTGCGCAACGACACCGCAATGAGCGTCGTCGCGCCGTTTCGAAACCGAGGCGACAACCGCACCTAGACTGAACTCCTGATTGTCATCGGAAGGACACACAGTGCGCGATCTTGTCATCATCGGTTCAGGACCGGCCGGCTATACGGCGGCAATCTACGGTGCGCGCGCCGAGTTGAAGCCGCTCGTGATCACGTCAAGTGTTGCGATGGGCGGTGACCTGATGAACACAACCGAAGTCGACAACTACCCCGGTTTTCCCGAAGGAGTCATGGGTCCTGACCTCATGATGAAGATGCAGGCTCAGGCTGAGCGATTCGGAGCTGAGCTGCTGTTCGATGACGCAACAAAACTTGAACTAGATGGTTCCGTCAAGAAAATCACCGTCGGTAACGGCGACGTCATTGAAGCAAAGGCTGTCATTCTGGCGATGGGAAGCGAATATCGCCGTTTGGGGCTTGACGACGAAGCACGATTGTCAGGTTTTGGTGTTTCGTGGTGTGCGACCTGCGACGGAGCCTTCTATCGCAATCGCGCTGTAGCCGTGATCGGTGGCGGCGACTCGGCGATGGAGGAAGCGACTTTCCTCACACGCTTTGCGGACACCGTGTACATCATTCACCGCTCGGATCAGTTCCGTGCGTCGCCCGTCATGTTGGCACGCGCACAGGCCGACCCCAAGATTCAGTTCATAACCAACGCCCGCGTCACGGGAATTCTCGGTGCCGACACAGTTGCGGGAATCACGCTGGAAGGTTCGGATGGGTCGACTCGAGTGCTCGACGTTGAAGGCCTGTTCATCGCTATCGGGTCCGACCCGCGCACATCGCTCATCACGGGTCAGATTTCGCTGACGGATGAGGGAAACGTGGCTGTCGAAGGTCGCTCGTCGAAGACAAACCTTCCAGGTGTTTTCGCAGCCGGCGACGTCATCGACCCGACATATCGCCAGGCAATTGTGGCCGCCGGGTCTGGGGCGGTCGCCGCTCTCGACGCACAGCACTTCCTCGAATCGCAGTCGCACTGACGCTGAGTAGACTGGTCCTCAGAAACCCGATGAGAGGACAAGCATGAGCGCCGCCCGCGATGTGACCGAAGCAAATTTTGCCGCAGAGGTCCTGCAAAACGCCAAGCCGGTCATTGTTGACTTCTGGGCTCCGTGGTGTGGCCCGTGCCGCGCTGTTTCGCCGATTCTTGATGCGATTGCCGAGGCACACGCCGACAAGATCGACATCGTCAAGTTGAACGTGGACGACTTCCCCGACCTGGCTGCCCAGTACAACATTCTCAACATCCCGGCCATGAAGGTCTTCAAGGGTGGCGAAGTTGTCAAGACTGTTGTTGGCGCAAAGCCTCGCCCCGCACTCGAGCAGGATCTCGCCGAGTTCATCAATTAGCACCGGCCGCTCATGACTAGCGATCTCGGTGGGACCACACTCGACGACTGGCGCGACCACTACGCGGCTCGAACTGCAGGTCTGAGTGTCTCTGAGGTGCGCGCCCTGTTCGCCGTTGCCTCGCGACCCGAGGTCGTATCACTGGCCGGCGGGATGCCGGCGGTATCGGCACTCCCCCTCGAACTAATCTCCGAATCCGTTCAACGCGTCATGTCCGATTCCGGTGCGAGCGCACTGCAGTACGGCTCTGGCCAGGGTCTTCCTGCTTTGCGGGAGCAAATCCTAGAAATCTGTGCGCTCGAAGGCATCGACGCCAGCGCGAACAACATTGTCGTTACCACGGGTTCGCAGCAAGCACTCGACCTCATCACGAAGTTGTTCATCGACGAAAGCGACGTCGTGTTCGTCGAAAGCCCCTCGTATTTGGGGGCACTGGGCATCTTCAGGTCGTATCAGGCGGATGTGCTTCACGTCGACACAGACGAGGACGGAATGATTCCCGAAGCGCTCGAACTTGCGATCGCAGAGGCGAAACGAGCGGGAAAGGCGATGAAGTTTCTTTATCTGATTCCCAACTTCAACAATCCTTCTGGTGTGACTTTGTCTGCTGCGCGCCGGCCTCTGTTGGTCGAGATAGCCAAACGTCACCACATCCTCATCATCGAGGACAACCCCTACGGGCTGTTGTGGTTCGATGAGCCGGCACCGTCAGCGATGCGCTCGATCGACGACGGGATCGTCTATCTGGGTTCGTTTTCGAAGACATTTGCTCCGGGCTTTCGCGTCGGGTGGGCCTTGGCTCCACACGCGATTCGCGAAAAACTCGTTCTTGCGTCCGAGTCGGCGATTTTGTGTCCCAGCTCGATGACACAACACATCATCAGCGACTACTTCGCCCGCGCCGATTGGAAAGCGCAGATAAATACGTTCCGAGGCATATACCGTGATCGTCGCGATGCGATGTTACGCGCCGTGGACGAATTCCTCCCCGAACTTCA
>JBJOQU010000031.1:0-3023 GCA_046049745.1 Actinomycetota bacterium
ATGGCACCAGCCGCGATCGTGGAGCCAACCTTGGGCAGGTCGACGTACACGACGTCGCCGAGTGCGTCGGCGGCGTACTGGGTGATTCCGACGACCGCGGTGTCGCCGTCAATGCGAACCCATTCGTGTTCGGAGGTGTACTGGAGGTTGCTGGGGATGCTCATGAGCGGGCCTTTCGGGAATAGAAGGGAAGGGGTACTACTACTGCGGGAATGTCGGTGCCGCGAACGTCGACGTCGATCGTCGTTCCCGGTTCCGCAAATTCGGGCTCGACCAGCGCAAAGGCGATGGGGTATCCGAGCGTGGGAGACAACGCTCCCGAGGTGATGACGCCAATCGTGCGCCCGTTCGAGTGGACGGCGTAGTCGGCGCGACCTGCACGCTTGCCTTCGCTCTGAAGTCCGACGAGTCGAACGGCTCCGGCAGAGACACCGCGCATGACGCCGTCGCGCCCGACGAAGTTGTCCTTGGAAAGATCCACAACCTTCTCGAGTCCAACCTGTACAGGCTTTAGCTCCAGTGACAATTCGTGGCCATAGAGCGGCATTCCCGCTTCAAGTCGCAGGGTGTCGCGGCAGGCGAGCCCACACGCGAGAAGTTCGTGGCCTTCCCCTGCTGCGGTAATCGCGCTCCACAAATCAGCGGCGGCCGAGTTCTCAACGTACAGTTCGAATCCGTCTTCTCCCGTGTACCCGGTGCGCCCGATGAGAACGGGCGTGCCGTTGAACTCGCGGGGAAGGCAGCGGTAGTAGCCGAGTTCTGCAAGTCCCTCGGTGGCAAGTCCGTTCGTTGCGTCGAGAATCGCGAGCGCCGTGGGGCCCTGAACAGCGATCAAGGCAACGTCGTCGGATCGGTCATCAACGACACAATCAAAGTTCTCGGCTCGCTCTCGAATCGCCGCCGCTGCGGGGAATCGGTTTCCCGCGTTGGCGACCACCAGGAACTCGTCGTTACCGAGGCGGTAGACGACGACATCGTCAATGACGGTTCCCTCTTCCGACAGGATGAGCGAGTACTTCGCACGGCCAAGGGGAATCGCGGACAACGTCCCGGCCAGTGCGTAATCGAGTGCTGCACCAGCATCGGGGCCACTCACATAAATCTCGGCCATGTGGGACAGGTCAAACAATCCGGCCGACGTGCGAACGGCGTGGTGTTCCGCCAGATCCGACGTGTATCGAACGGGCATGTCCCAGCCCGCAAAATCAGTAAACGACGCACCCAACTCGCGGTGAATCGCATCGAGTGGCGATAACTTCAGGTTCACAGGTCCTCCGGGCGTCAACACGCCGCCGAATATCGGCTGCGGGACTCCCCCTCTGTTACGGGACCTGAGAGTTTCGGGCCTGAGCCCTTTCACCTACGGCGGAGGATTGAACCTCGCTTTTCAGAGTGACCTGTCCCTGCGGTACGCGGACCTGAGAGTTTGGCGGGGAGGCTTGCTCCTTCGGTGACTGGTTGCCCAGTCTCTCCCGCAGAGGTAGACGGTCGTGTTGAGTTATGGCTTCAGCATAACGCCCGAGCGCGCGAAGCGGGAGGGCGGCGCGTCGAATTAGGGTCGTGCCCAACCGTCGGCTTCGAGCACCTGCATCTTCTCTTCAATCAGGGCAGCGACAAGCGCCTGTGAAAGTGGTTGATCGAGCGGGAAATGGAGCGAACCCGGCGTGCGGACAAAACCTTCCAGTTCCCGTTCGAGGCCCGTAAATACGCGGCCGCTGTGCGGCAAATAGGCGAGGTGATTCTTGAACGCCGCAAAACCGGCAATCACCTTTCCGTTGACCGCGAAGGCGGGCATGCCGTAGGAAATCTTTTGCTCGGCATCCGGAAGAACCGCGAGAATTCGGCGACGAACCTCTTCGAGCGTCTCTCGCTTGGGATCGGGAAGTGCCGCGATGTACGCGTCTACGTCTGCTGTGCTCAACGTACGACTTCCGGATCGGGTCCCGTCACCCGGCTTACCGATGCGCTGTAGAGCAGGAAAGCAACCGGAATGAGGAACGCGGCGAACGGTCCGACAATTGCGCTGGCGCCGCCGAGGATCGGCCCAACTCCGAGGTTTCCGAAGTAGACCCAGGTCCACAACAAACTTTGGGCTCTGTTCGCGGTTGTCGGGTTGTCGGTCGCGGCCGACACGGTCATCGCGATGGGTAGCGAGTTCCCCAGTCCCCAGAGGAGGGCTCCGATGTATTCGAACTGACCGAGTTGCGCAAAAGAGAAGAGTGCGACACCGACGGCTGCGGTGATCGCCGAGATGAGGACGACGCGCGAACGCCCGATGCGGTCGACAACACGTCCTCCGACGATTCGGCTGACGGCCATTCCCAGCGAGAACAACGTGTACGCAAAGGCCGCTTCGGCCTGTGTCCGCCCAGCCGTTACGAGTGCGAGCGGGATGAAAATTGCTGCGGCACCCTCGGCAAGGACGAACACGAACGCGATGGTCGAGATCAGGGTGACACGGCGCTTCGCGGCTGGACTGAGCTTGGGGCGCAAATCGGTGTGCTCATCGAGGTCGTGGGACGGCTTTCCGTGGTGCGCGGGAATTCCCGCAACACGATAGACCGTAAAGGCCCCAACGGCGACGAGCGTGATGCCGACCTGCACCTCGAGAGGGATGTTGGCCACAATCAGCAGGCTCGTGATGCTCGCACCAGCGAGGACACCGATGCTGTATCCACCGTGAAGCATCGGGAGTCGACTCTTGGCCGACGCGCGGTCGAGATCTGCCGCTTCAACATTGGACACAAAATCCGCCGCGCCGAATGGCAAGCCGTAAGCGAAGATGGCAACAGCCGCAAGCGGGAACGAGCCGATGACGACACCCAGAACTGCCAGCGCCATCGCAGTCGGCATCCCCACGAAAGTCATGATGGCGAGCACACGCGAACCGCGGTGCGAGACGATGCGTCCCGACGCCAGAACGCCGACGATGGCCCCGGCGGCGAACAACGTCGCGAGGATTCCCATATCGGTGATGGACACACCGAGGCGCTCTTGCACTTCGGGGCCGCGGCTCGACCACG
>JBJOQU010000032.1:0-5928 GCA_046049745.1 Actinomycetota bacterium
ACGCGGCCTTGAGGCGCTCGCTGGAAACGTGCGTGTAAATCTGGGTAGTTCCGACGCTAGCGTGGCCCAATATTTCTTGAACGCTACGCAAATCAGCGCCACCGTCCAGCAAATGCGTTGCCGCGGTGTGCCGCAGGGTATGCGGGCCTTTCGGTCCCTGACCGGGGATTTCTCCAATAATTCGGGACACCAACTCGTACACCGTTCGTGTCGTCAACTTCTTTCCCCGTGCACCGACGAAGAACGCTGTCGTGTCTGCGGTAACTGGCAGTGCTGGTCGGCCGTTGTCGCGATACGCGATGAGCGCGTCCCGCGCGGGCGTGCCAAACGGGACGATTCTTTCCTTGGCGCCCTTGCCCATGACACGAACCGTTCGGTCGGTCCAGTCGAAGTCGCTCTCTGCGATGCCGACGACCTCACTGACGCGAAGTGCACTCGCGTACATCAGTTCCCACAGCGCGAGATCACGAAGGGCAATCGGATCCCCTGTTGAAGCAAGAGCGGTGAGCGAATCGAGAACGTCGGACATCGCGGATTTTGTGACTACTCGAGGAAGGTGCCTCGGCTTCTTCGGGGCCGCGAGCCTCACAGCGATGTCGGCTGGGGTGTCTCCGCGCGCGTGAAGCCAGTGGAACAGGCTCTTGACGGCCGAAACGCGACGTGCGATCGAACTCGCAGAATCACCTTTGGTCGACATCCCCCATACCCACGCCCGACAATCCTCTAGCGAGATGCCGTCGAGAGTCGTGGCATCCGCCTTCGGCAGCGACTGAACGAACAGGTCCAGGTCGCCACGGTACGCGCGAATCGTGTGCACGCTTGCGTCGCGCGCCGCCTCCATCTCGTGGAGGAAACGCGCGACCGAGTCGTCGATTCTCACGGTTCCAGTGTGAACCCGAGCGGGTTGCTACTTGGTCAACACGCCCGTCTTGCGGGGCCACCACATCTTTTCCCCAATGAGGAAGGTGAGCGACGGAACCACGACGGTACGGATGAGAAGTGTGTCGAGGAGAACACCGACACAGACGATGACACCGATCTGCGTCAGGGTGATGAGCGGAAGGACCCCGAGCACCGCGAAGACCGCGGCGAGCAGAACACCGGCGCTGGTGATGACACCACCGGTTGCCCCGAGTGCGTTCGTCATGCCCGCGATGATTCCAGCAGGCTTTCCGTTGATGAGCACCTCGGACTCTTCCTTCACACGTGTCATGAGGAACATGTTGTAGTCGATACCGAGCGCCACGAGGAACAGGAACGTCTGAACGAAGACGTTCGAGTCGAGCGCGGGGAAGCCCCAGATGCCCTGGAACAGAAGCCACGATGTGCCGACCGCGGTGAAGTAGGACGCCACAACCGTTGCGAGCAAGAGCAGCGGCGCGACGACCGCGCGCAGAACGACGACGAGCATGAGGAACACGACGGCGAGAACGGTCGGGAAGATCAACTTCTCGTCCGCAGAGATGGCGTCCTTCGTGTCAACGACGGCTGCGTCGGAACCGCCGAGAATTGCCGTTCCATCACCGACCGAGTCGAGGTCGGCGCGAATCTCACGAATCGCTGCGGCCGTGTCGTCTGACTCGGTGGCGTAGTCGAGCTTCGCCGTGATTTCGGTCAATCCATCGTGCGAGTCACCCACGGTCGAGAATGCAGGCTCAACGGGTCCCGGCGCAATGACGGGAGGGCCGGCAGGAATCTCTGCACCAACAATCGGCGGAATCACGGGGGCTGGAACCTCCATGATGTCGTCGCGGTCGGCCAGGTACTCCTGAACTGCGTCGACATCGTCGTCACTCGCCAGAATCGTGAGAGACGAGCCCTGGAACGATTCGAACTTGTCAACGAGGATTTCAATTCCCGTGACAGCGTCGGGCTTGGTCAAGAAGCGCTCGTTTGCGGTGAGTCCGACCTGAACGGTCAGTGCTGGTGCAGCGAGGCCGAGGGCCAACAGAGCAGAGGCGACACCGGCAAGCGCAGGGCGCTTGGCGATCGCGAGTCCGGCGCGTTTCCACATGCTCTCGCGCTTCGGTGCGACGCCGAACTTTGGCGTGAGCGGCCAGAAGATTCCGCGCGGCCACACGGCGAGCGCGAATGGCAGGATTCCGATTCCGAAGATCATCGCAACCGCGATACCCACGAGTCCGGCGATACCGAGCAGTCGGCTTCCGTCCACCTGCGCGAAAGTCAAAACGGCCATGACGATCAGAACGGTTCCACCCGAGGCGAGAATCGCCCCAGCAGTCCCGCGCACTGCGGCCGCCATTGCCTCCGCGCGATTCACCGTCTTGATGAGCTCTTCGCGATAACGAGAAATGATGAGGAGCGCGTAGTTGGTACCCGCACCGAACACAAGAACGGACAGAATTCCGCCGACAGACGCGTCAAGTTGGGTCCCCAGCATGTCGGCGACCTTCTTGGCAACGGCACCAGCGAGGGCGTCACCAAGTCCGACGACGACGAGAGGAATGATCCAGAGAATCGGCGAACGATACGTGACGAGAAGAAGAATAACGACGACACCGGCGGTTGTCGCGAGCAATGTGATGTCCGCGCCAGCGAAGACGTTCGAGATGTCCTCGGCAAAACCTTCAGGGCCCGTGAGATACAGGTCAACACCCGTCAGCCCAGCAGCAGCCACGTCCTTGATGTCGTTGTAGCGCTCGCTGCGTTCGTCAACAACGTTCGTCGCTTCAAGAGGGACGATTGCACCGGCGGTGGTGCCATCCTCCGAAATCTCGGCGGTGGGGGCGAACGGAATCTCGGTGTGATCCGCGTAAATCTCGGCGATGTTGTCGTTGATCGTCGTGATTTGCGACTCCGTGAGGTCTGATTCGCTCGTAAACACGAGGAACATCGCCGTTCCCGCTTCGACCGGGAAGTCTTCCTTGAGCCGGGAAACCTCGGCGGCTTCCGACTTACTCGGCGCACCCGTTTCGGGTGCGGTTTCGACCGACTCGAGCTGTGAGGCGACAAACGCGCCTCCCGCGAGAGCGAATGCGATGACGAGGGCGATGATGGACGACCACAAACGGTAGGCCTTGTTGAGGAACATTAGTACTCTCCTGCTGAGGATTTGCTTTCGGCTTGGTTGAAGTCCGACGCTTTGTTGGAGACCATTTCGATGATCTGTTCTTCACTCATAGTATCGGCGAGCGCCCGAAGCGCCGCGGGATAGGCGGCCAGCTGCGAGAACTCGTCAATCGGGATAACCGAGTGCACGACGGTGTCGTCATAGACGTGAACGAGCTGGATTGACTGACCACCGTCGACGGCGGTCATGAGGTTGTCCTTCGACATCCCCATGTCCACCGTGTAGCACGTCGCGCTGGCGACAGCCACGGGAATTCCTGCGAACATGCCGAACGTCGAATAGTGCAGGTGTCCGCCCAGAATCGTGCGGACGTCACTTCCCGCGAGCGCCGCCTGCAGTTTGTCCTGGCGGAACAGTTCGATCATGCGCACGAGTGGGTTGTGGCTGCGAATTGGCGGGTGGTGAAGAGCGAGGATGGTCCCGTGCTTGGCTGGTGTCGCAAGTTCGGCGGTGAGCCAGTTAATCTGCGAATCCTCGAGTTCTCCGTGGTGGTAACCGGGAACGGTGGTGTCCAGCGAGATGATGCGCAATCCGTTGACGTCATATACGCGGTCATGCGGTGAACCGTCGGATTCCTCTTCGAACAGCTCACGTGCGTATGGTTCGCGCTCGTCGTGGTTACCCATTACCCAGATGACCTTCGCACCAAGTTCAGCGGCGACGGGTTCCACCTGGTGGCGGATCCAACGATATGCCTCGGGTTCTGCCACATCGGCAAGGTCGCCGGTAAAGACGAAAGCGTCGAAGGTCATGCCCGTTGCGCGAAGCCGATCCAGCAGATCGTTGAGGTTTTTCTTCACGTCAACCTTTGAAAAGAGCTTGCGATTACCGCCGAGAAGGTGTGTGTCTGAGATGTGTGCGATGACGTGCGTCGCCGTCGGCTCTTCGAAGAACATGTCTGCAGACTACCGCGCTGGTACTCTAAGACCGCGGTCAATACCGCTCCACGAACCTCAAGGAATCGCCATGAAGAAAATGACCGTTACTTCGGCTATCGCCGTTGCGTTTGGCCTTACATTGTCTGCTGTTGCACCTGCAAACGCTGCCGTAATCCCAACTCAGACAATCGCTCTCCTCGCTGTTGGTGAACGCGATTCAATTCGCACATTGACAACGGATAATTCGACGACTACGCACAACGGTTCCGAGTGGTACTACTGGAACGGAAATTCGATGGGGTTTGCAGTGGAAGGTGCGGTCGTTTATCTCGATGCGGCAGACACCCAGAACGACGAGGATGACTGGTCACGATTGTCATGGCACATCCACAACGACGGGGGACCGTATTTCATTGGAGATGGGTACCGGCTGGGTGAAACAACTGGTCTAAATAGCGGACTTGCTGCGGAATCCTTGGGACGTTTCATTTTCGTCGCTGACACGCTGCCGGCGTACTACCCGTCGGGGCCTCAGATGGACGTGGACGTTGACGCTCTCGATGGCTGGACACTGTGCTGGTCAAACGTGTACAACGACGACACTCCCGAAGCTGGACTGTTGTCGGACGTGTGGGCTGCGTGCGATGGCAACTATTTGATGTACGCCGCGGGTGAAATGGTTGACGGCGACTACGCAAATTTCAACGGATCCGGCGGGGACACCGCGTCCACCGATGGTCTTGCTGACACTGGTTTCGATTCGAGCGCGCTCGTCGGCCTTTCCGCCGTCCTCGTGTCGCTCGGAGCGGTCTCGGTAATTCGCCGTCGTCGACGTTCCTAGTCAATTCTGTGACCGCCCCATCCGCTGCTTGAGCGGAGGGGCGGTCAATTCGTTTCGAGACGCGCCCAACCCGCCACAGTTCGAACGGCCCTTCCGTCTTTCTCTAAAATCGTGAGTTGAGCGTCAGCGGACGCTTCGGAAAGCCCAGCCCGAGCCGCAATCGCAGGCAGGCGCCGAGGCTGAACGCCCAAAGCGTCGAAGACTCGAATCGTGTCGGCGGAATCACGCTGTGCGAACTCCTCGTCCCGCACATCACCCGTCATGAGGTCGATCATGTCGGCGACACTGGTGACGAGTTCGGCCGCCGGATTGGTGCGCAGAAGGCGATGACATCCCGCGGATTGCCCGCTGGTGATGGGTCCGGGGACAACTCCAAGTGGGCGATCGAGGTCGCGTGCGTGGGTCGCGGTGTTGAGCGATCCACTTCGATAACCCGCCTCGATCACGACGGTTCCGCCCGCCATGGCGGCGATGAGCCTGTTGCGCTGCAGGAACCGCCACCGCGTTGGCGCACCACCGGGTGGCACTTCGGAGACAACAGCACCAGTATTCATGATTCGCTTGAGGAGTTCTTCGTGTCCGGATGGGTAGAGATTGTCGAGACCGCCTGCCATCACAGCCACCGTCACACCCCCGCACGCGAGGGTTGCCCGATGCGCCATCCCGTCGATGCCATACGCACCGCCTGAAACCACGGCGTACCCACGCGAGACGAAGCCTGCCGCGAAGTCCATCGCAACGTGCTCGCCGTAGCCGGTCGACGCTCGAGCACCCACAATTGCGACACTCGTTGCCGTGTTCGGCAATACATCCGCTTGACCGCGCACCCACAACACTCGCGGTCCGTTGTCCCTCAGGTCGACCAGGCCGTCTGGCCACAATTCGTCTCCGTCGCGGACAAGGCGGATTCCCAGAGTGGCCGCGCTCGTCAATGACCGAAACAGTGCAGGCGTTTCGAGCCGCGGCTCCCAGCGCGCAAGCGCCTCGGCGATGTCCGCCGCGGACAGTTCGTCATCGGCAAGAGTCGATGCGGCTGGTCTGTCGACAATCCGTGACAAGGCCTCGGAAGACCCCCAGCGTCGAATCAGGGCGCCAGCGACGCGGTCTCCAGGTTCCAC
>JBJOQU010000033.1:0-6010 GCA_046049745.1 Actinomycetota bacterium
CTATGGATCGAAGTGAAAAAATACTTGGGCGATGCGGAGTCTGGGGTCAAAAGGTAGCCTTGAATTATGCCCACGCTGACAACCATCGCCACCGAGCAAACCGCGCTCGGGTCGGACGATATTGAATGGTTGCGTGACCTGGTTCGTGAAGGTCAACTAGTTGCCGACCTGTCGTTTTCGGACATGGCGCTGTGGTTGCAAACGAAGGACGATGGATTCGTCTGCACCGCGCTGTTCCGCCCGGGAAATTCCAACACCATCTTCTACCGTGACATCGTGGGCACCAGCCCGGACGATTCGTGGTCGAACCTGCTCGCCGAATGTCTTCGACGCGGGACCATCATCGAAGCCGACCAGCCCATTTGGATTGAAGAGACGGCAAACACCGTGCGCGCAATTCCGGTTCGCCGACGCGGGGCGTTCGCGCCGATCGCGGTATTGACCCGCCACTCGTTGATGACAGACCTGTCGGCCAACCGCCAGGCGTCGACGTTCATCGAAGCGGCCGAACAGATCTATTCGATGATCGCCGAAGGCGACTTCCCTGACGCGGCACTGAAGGACGCACCGCGCATGGGACTGCCGCGTGCATCGGACGGTTTCATCCGGCTCGACCGCGACGGTGTCGTGACCTATGCAAGTCCGAATGCGCTGTCGGCGTTCAACCGACTGGGCTATCCGTCATCCATTGAAGGCATGCCGCTCGCAGATGCGGCCCGTCGCGTCTCGAACGAGGGCGATGTTTCGGCAGACGAATCCTTGGCGATGATTATTTCCGGAAAAGTACCGTGGCGTGCCGACTTCCGCGCGCAGAACCTCGTCCTCGCCGTCCGTTCAATCCCGCTCACTCAGGGTGGCGAACGAATCGGCTCTGTCGTTCTCATCCGTGACGTCACCGAGATTCGCCGTCAAGAACGCGAACTGGTCAGCAAGAACGCGACCATCCGCGAAATCCATCATCGAGTGAAGAACAATCTGCAAACTGTCGCGTCTCTGTTGCGAATCCAGGGTCGTCGATCGAAATCGGACGAAGTCAAGGACGCCCTGTCGCAGGCCATGCGCCGCGTCGAAGCGATTGCCGTCGTCCACGACGCCCTTGCAACGGGACTCGCACAGACAGTGAATTTTGACGAAGTGGCCGCCCGCGTTGCCCCGCTCGCTGCCGAGGTCGCCGGAACTGGTGGCCCGGTTGTCCGTCCGACAATCAAGGGGACGTTTGGGGAATTGCCGTCCGAATTCGCGACGCCGCTTGCGGTCGTTCTCACGGAACTGATCACCAACGCAGTCGAGCACGGGCTCAAAGACGTCACGGCTGGTGAAGTTCACGTCATCGCAACGCGCGGGGACTCGACACTTCGCGTTGTAATTGCCGACAACGGGCCCGGGTTTGAGCCGGGAACGGTCGGCCAGGGGCTTGGTACGCAGATCATCCGTACTCTCGTCGAGAACGAACTGTCAGCAACAATCGAATGGAACCGCGGGCTGAATGGCGGGACTGAAGTCAGTATCGACATCCCGTTGCGATTCATCCAGGGCCCGCGCCGGGCTTAAACGGCGAGACGCCCCCGAAGGGGCGTCTCGTGTGAATGCTTAGGAAGCTCGGCGTGCGCGAGCAGCGCGGCGCTTAAGCGCACGACGCTCGTCCTCGCTGAGCCCGCCCCAGACACCAGAGTCCTGGTTGGTCTCGAGTGCGTACTGGAGGCAGTTCTCTGCAACAGGGCATCCGCCGCAGACAGCCTTCGCCTTTTCGATTTGATCGAGTGCGGGGCCGGTGTTGCCGACGGGGAAGAAAAGTTCCGGGTCGACCGTGAGACAGGCTGACTTGTCGCGCCAATCCATGGTGTTCTCCTTGTTGTTGGTGTCGGCACGTGTTCGGGCCAACGAATTCACCCCAAAACCGAGGGTGACGAATGATGGTTGGAAGTGTTGGAAACTGCGCACACCGTCGGGCGCAAACAACATCCTCAATTAGATTCTCACGATTGGTCAGAATGGTCAAGGGTTTTTGAGAAAATTGTTTGTGCCCGAAAAACGTCGCCCCCTCATCGTTGTCCTCATCGCGATCGTCCTTTCCCTGCAATCCGTCGCGCTCCTCGGGGTTGCCGGCCTTTTCACCTACGAGACGATCACGACTCCCTCGCTGTCACTCGCGGGCTCCATCTTTTTTGATGTGCTCGTGTGGATTTCAGCATTCGCCGCCGGAGCAGCCACCCGCGCATTCTGGAACGGCAACGCCTCAACACGTGCAGCGGTGATTGTGTGGCAAATGCTGTTCGTGGGAATTGCAATCGCAAGCGGTCAAGGCGCAGAGGCGCGGATCGACCTTGCACTGATCATCGGAATCCCCGCGGTGGCAGTAACGTTCGCGATGTTGTTCGCAAAGAGCGTTGGCGCCCACTTGGATCGCAAGTAAGGTTTACCTTTCTGGAATAGTGAACCCATTGTTGATTGAATGGGGTCTATGTCCGAATACGAACCCCACCGCGTTTCGCATCTCGCCAAGTTGAATTGGCTTCGCGCCGGTGTCCTTGGCGCAAACGACGGAATCGTCTCGATCGCCGCGTTACTCGTAGGTGTCGCCGCCGCAACGACTGACACCGGCCCGATTCTCATCGCCGGTGTTGCGGGGCTCGCCGCCGGAGCAATCTCCATGGGTTTGGGCGAATACGTGTCTGTGTCCAGCCAACGCGATAGCGAACTCGCTCTCATCGCAAAAGAAAAGCAAGAATTGATTGACCAGCCCGAAGTTGAATTGGCTGAACTCGCAACTCTTTACGAGCACAAGGGGCTCTCGCCCGCAACGGCGAAGATTGTCGCCCAGGAATTGACCGACCACGACCCGATTCGCGCGCACCTCGAAGCCGAGCTCAACATTCTTGAAGCCCACATCGTCAACCCTTGGGCCGCGGCGTTGTCCTCGCTGGTTTCGTTCCTTGCTGGCGCGATGTTGCCGTTTCTCACGGTGTTGTTCGCCGCCGAACAATTCCGAATTCCCGCGACAATCCTTGCATCGATCATCGCTCTCGGGGCAACCGGCGCAGCAGGTGCTTACCTTGGCGGTAGCTCAATGTGGAAGTCGGTTCTTCGAGTCGTTATCGGGGGCGCGGCGGCTCTCACCGTCACGTTCCTCATTGGTTCAATTTTCCACACCGCTGTCTAGCAGCGGGTCGTGGGCTAGACGCCGAGCTTGCCGCGCAGGCTCTCGACGTGGCCAGTTGCCTTGACGTTGTAGAGCGTGTGCGTGAGCTCGCCCTTCTCGTCAATGACGAAAGTCGAGCGGATGACGCCCTGAACTTCCTTGCCGTACATGTTTTTGGTTCCGAAGGCGCCGTACGCGTTGAGGGTTTCCTTGGAGGTGTCGCCCAGAAGCAGGAACGGAAGCGATTCGTTATCGATGAAGGTTTGCAGATCCTTGGCCGGGTCGGGCGAGATGCCGATGACAACATAGTTCTTCGCGGTGAACGCGGCCATGTTGTCGCGGAAGTCACAGGCTTGGGTTGTGCAACCGGGAGTTGAAGCCTTCGGATAGAAATACACGATGACGTTCTTGCCCGCGAAGTCGCTGAGCGAGTGCAGCTTGCCTTCAGCGTCGGGGAGTGTGAATTCGGGTGCCTTCTGGCCAACGGTGAGTGTCATAACGCCAGACTACTCCGCGTTTTCGACCATCGCGATGCTAGGTTCTAGTCGTGACCGATTCCCGCATCGCCGCTGAATCGTGGGAGACGCTTCGCGCTCGCCACTCAGCCAAATGGCGCCGTTATCCAACCGATGTCATTCCGATGCACGTCGCAGAAATGGACTACCCCGTCGCCGAACCGATTCGGAAGGCTCTCGGGGAACTTGTCGCCACATCTGACATGGGATACCTGGGCCCGATGCCCGAGATCGCACCGGCATTCACGAGTTTTGCCGAAGCCCGATGGGGCTGGACGCCTGACACATCGAATGCGCGACTTGCTCCCGATGTCGGCGTTGCGACAGTTGAGTTTCTTCGTGCACACAAGGTCTCACGCGTTATCGTCACCTCCCCGGTATATGCGGGATTCTGGCACTGGCTCGAGGAGTTGGATGTCGAGATCGTCGATGTTCCGCTGACCGCCCACTTCCGGCTCGATGTCGATGGAATCGAGCGCGAATTTGCCAATGGTGTCGGCCATTTGCTGTTGTGCAACCCCCACAACCCGCTTGGTCGCGTGTTCACCCGCGACGAGTTGTCGGCCCTCGCCGAGGCTGCCGATCGCCACAACGCGGTGGTCATTGCCGACGAGATACACGCACCGTTGACCTACCCGAGCACCGAGTTTGTCCCCTACCTTTCGCTCGGTCCCGCAGCAGAACGAACCGGTGTTCTCGTCACGTCGACGTCGAAGTCATGGAATCTCGCTGGACTCAAGGCGGCGTTCATTCTTGGACACGGCGAACGCGGTGCAGAGTTGCTCAAGCCCTTGCCAGAGGCCATGCATTGGCGTTCGTCGATTCTCGGGGCCTTCTCGATGGCGGTTGCGTACCGAGACTCAATCGAATGGCTGGACTCGACGCTAGACACGCTTGCCGTCGCACGCGACCACCTCGCAGCCGAGATTCTGCGGCTGTTGCCCGCCGCACGACTCGAAATGATTCCCGAGGCCGGTTATCTCGCGTGGGTCGATGTCTCTGGACTGAACCTGGGGGACAAGCCCTGGGAACGAATCCTCGAGGAGGGTCGAGTTTCTGTTGTGCCCGGTACCGAACTCGGTCCGCAGTACACCCAGCACGTCCGCATCAATTTCGCGACGAGCCCTGAACTCATCACCAAGGCGCTTTCACAGATCGCTGCGCTTTAGCCTTTGGATTCCTTCAGGCTTTCAGATAACGCTGTGAGAGCATTACGCGCGAGCGTGGCGTTCATCATCACCAAACTTTGTTCGCCGTCTTGAGTGAGCAGAATTGGTTCACATTGCGCAAGTTTCTTGACATTGGACAGTTGTCTACCCGCATCGCGGACATCTATTGATTTCATGGAGAGATTTTACGAGGGGCCACCGACGCAATAGCAATTTCCAGTTTCTGGATTAGCGCACTGAACCCGCCACATTTTTCTGGCGGCACGAATTTTGTCGACAGCCCTGCTCGCTGGTATTGAGATGGGGTTGCGCAAGCACACGCACCTCTAGCTCAATTGGCAGAGCAACTGACTCTTGATCAGTGGGTTCCGGGTTCAAGTCCCGGGGTGTACGAAAACCCCGGCCCTCCACGGCCGGGGTTTTTCTCTTTAACGATTGTGGGGCGCCCGGTTTCCCGAGCGCCCCACAGTGAACGTCGAGCTAGTCGATCGTCTTGTTGAACCCGGTCACGGGGTGCGCTTCGTCGAAGCCCTGAACCTTCTTGCGGAATCCCTTGGTCAGGATTGCAAGGTAGGCCAGTCCGATTGCGGCGAACGTGAGACCGCCGTAAAGCGCGGTTTCGCTCAGGTTGACCCAGAGGATGAGGGTCATCAAGACACCAGTTGCGGGCAGGACGATGAAAGTGAAGATGTCCTTTGCCGTCTTGCGACGACCCTGGCGAATTGCGAACCATGCGATCACCGAGAGGTTGACGAACGTGAACGCGATCAGCGCACCGAAGTTGATGTAGTCGATGACGTTTTCAAGAGTCAACGTCACACCCAACATGCAGACAGCGCCAGCGAGGACGATGTTGAACGTCGGAGTGCTGGTGCGGGGGTTGACAAACCCGAAAAGCTTCTTCGGAAGAACGTTGTTGCGTCCCATGACCAACAGCATGCGCGCGACGGATGCTTGCGATGCGAGCAGCGACGCGATCGTCGCCGCGAAACCAGCAGCGGTCAAGACAATCTTCAGCGTCTGCCCACCAACGAGTTCACCGATGATCGGAAGCGTCGTGTCGTCAAGGTACTGACGGTCTCCGTTCGGGTCAAACGCCATGAAGTCGGGGAAACGCAACTGCGTGACGTACGACGTGATGACGAAGATTGCGCCACCGATGAGGACGGTGAGCATGATCGCGCGAG
>JBJOQU010000034.1:0-2670 GCA_046049745.1 Actinomycetota bacterium
AGAGATGTTCGTTCACTCCTCTAGGCTACCGACATTAGGCTTGGGACGTGCGAATTCGGGAGATTGTCATCACGGGAAACCCCGTTCTGCACCGTCCTGCCGCACGCGTTCACCACATCGACGACTACATCCTCGAGTTGGTCGACGACATGTTCGCGACGATGGAACTCGCTCCCGGTGTTGGGCTTGCTGCGCCTCAGGTGGGCGAAGACTTGGCGCTGTTTGTCTATGACTGGGTCGACGATGACGATCGTCAACACCGCGGAGTTGCGATCAATCCGACCCTGATGATGGACCCACTTCCCCTCGGCCCCTTGGACGAAGAAGAGGAACTCGAGGGGTGTCTGTCCGTTCCGGGCGAACGCTTCCCGCTTCGACGGTCGGACCGTGTCGTGCTCACCGCAACGAATCTTCAGGGGAACGAATTCACCATCGAGGCGACGGGCTGGCTGGCACGTATTTTCCAACACGAATACGACCACTTGCTGGGTGTTCTGTATGTCGACCGCTTGACGCACCCCCATGACCGAGAATCCCGCGAAGCGATCGCGGCGTCCGAGTGGGGCGTACCAGGGCTGGGACTTCACCCGAGCCCGATTCCTTACGCCGACGTCGTGTCGACGACCGTTCACAAGACTCTGGGTGGCCCGCGTGCCGGACTCATCCTCTCCCGCGACGAAGAGTTGGGCAAGAAGCTCAACTCTGCTGTCTTCCCCGGTCAGCAAGGTGGACCGTTGATGCACGTCATCGCGGCGAAGGCGACCGCATTCAAGTTCGCCATGTCCGACGAGTTCAAGGACCGCCAGGCCCGCACGATTCGCGGCGCCCAAATTCTCGCCGAGCGCCTCACCTCCGCCGATGCAACCGGCGCTGGCCTTGATGTCCTCACGGGTGGAACTGACGTTCACCTCGTCCTTGCAGACTTGCGTAACTCGGCGGTCAACGGGCAAGAAGCTCAAGACCTGCTTCACGAGGTCGGGATCACGGTCAACCGTAACTCGGTTCCGTTCGACCCCCGCCCGCCGATGGTCACTTCGGGTGTTCGCATCGGAACTGCCGCATTGGCGACTCGCGGATTCGACGACGCCGAATTCATCGAGGTGGCTGACGTGATCGCGCACGCCCTCATGCCCAACCCGGACATCGCCGCCCAGCGCGCTCGCGTCAAGGCGTTGACGGACGAATTCCCGCTGTACCCCGGCCTCGTTCAGTAAAGCGCTCATGACGGCACGGATTCTTGATGGCACGGCAACCGCCGCGGCTATCAAGAGCGAACTCACCGTGCGCGTTGCGCGATTGGCGGAACATGGAATCGTCCCTGGACTTGCTACCGTCCTTGTCGGCAGCGATCCCGGTTCGCAGTGGTACGTCGGGGGGAAGCACAAGGACTGTGCCGAGGTCGGTATCGCGTCGATTCGCCGTGACCTACCGGAGTCCGCAACCCAGGCCGACGTCGAAGCGGTCATCGACGAACTCAACGCGAATCCTGACGTCACGGGTTACATCGTGCAATTGCCGTTGCCGAAGCACATCGACACCGACGCGATTCTTGAACGCATCGACCCGGACAAGGACGCCGACGGTTTGCACCCGATGAACTTGGGTCGGCTGGTCAATCGCGCTTCGGGGCCGATTGACTCGCCTTTGCCGTGTACTCCCCGCGGAGTCATCGAACTCGTCGAACACCACGGATTGTCGTGGGACGGGCTGAACGTCGTCGTGATTGGACGCGGGATTACCGTCGGTCGCCCGATTGGTTCTCTGCTGACCCGCAAAGAGGTCAATGCGACTGTCACCCTGACCCACACGGGAACTCGAAACCTCGATGAGCACCTGCGGGGTGCCGATGTGATCGTCGCCGCCGCGGGCTCGCCATCAATCGTGACAACGGAAAATGTGAAGCCAGGAGCAATCGTTCTCGATGTCGGCGTATCGCGCGTCACGAATTCAGATGGCTCAACGCGCATCGCGGGCGATGTCGATCCCGACGTCAGTAATGTCGCGGCGTGGGTTTCGCCCAATCCCGGCGGAGTCGGACCTATGACCCGTGCTTTGCTGTTGAAAAACGTCGTCGAGATGGCCGAGCGTTCTTAGGGGTTCGCCCCGTTTCGACCTTGAATGATGCCGTGGAGTGAGGGCATCACCTTCACGATCACAGCGATGCGGTCGATGATCAGCCAGTTTTCACCCGACAGCATGATGTGGGTTCGTGCACGAATGTCGGCGTTTGACTCCAATTCCGACTTGACAAAGGTCGAGCGCTGGTCGTCTCCCGTGAACAGGTAGAGACGGGCTCCGTCGTCACACGCGACCGCAGCGACCGCGCGGGATTCTTCTAGCGGCATCGAGGTTGCACACGTTCCGCCGGCGTAAACGAACTTCGCGACAATGCTGTCGATTCCCGGTGACGAGCAGCCTGCCAGGGCGATGAGCGAAACGAACGTGAGCACGAGCACACGCACCACAGGTCGGCGACGAACCGTGTGTCCTGGCTGCCCCGCAATTGTCATGACTTCACGATACGCCTGCACGGGAACAGAAAGTAACGCCGTTGCTTCGGTAATCTTGAGCCATGGCGAAGCTTTATTTCCGGTACGGCGCGATGAACAGCGGCAAAAGCACGGCGTTGCTGCAAGCGGCGTACAACTACGCGGAGCGCGGTCAGCAGGT
>JBJOQU010000035.1:0-14574 GCA_046049745.1 Actinomycetota bacterium
GTGAATGGGAAGCCGGTGTCAACGAGATGGCCGAGAGCGACGAAGACATGACCGAATACATCCACCGCCTCGAAGAAGACCGTGACATCACATCGGACGCCGAGGAAGTGGACGCGGAATCAATCGCTGAAGAGTTCGAGCGCTTCTTGCGATCGACCGACGACGGAACGCCGAACGCCTAGCCCTGAATGACGCCAGCGCCGAGCAGCGCCAGCAGAGTTACGCCGAGCGCAATGCGGTAGATCACGAACGGCAGGAATGACCGCGTCTTGAGGTACCGCATCAGGAAAGCGATGACCGCGAGACCAACAATGAACGCAACAGTTGTCGCCGTGAGCGTCTCGAGCCACGAATACGGCGGCAATGCGCCAGCGACAAGCGGCTCTCCGGCGTCTTTGATTGCCGTGTACAACTCGTAGAACCCGCTGGCCAGAACCGCGGGAATCGCGAGCAGGAAGGCGAACCTCGCGGCGGCTTCACGATCGTAACCCAGTGCGCGGGCCATCGAAATGGTCGCACCCGAACGGGAAACGCCAGGAATGAGCGCCAGCGTCTGCGCGAGACCAACAGCGATGCCGTGGCCGGCTGACATGTCACGCATGACACGGTCGTTGCGGCCGAGGCGATCAGCAAGCAGAAGGACGATACCGAAGACAATGAGTGTCCCCGCGATAAGCCACAGCGACCGGAACGTCTCGCGAATGGTGTCTTGCAAGAGGATGCCGGCGACACCGATAGGGATAGTTCCCGCGATGATGTACCAGCCCAAGCGTGCCTCGGCTCGTTGCTCGGGAGTCAAGTAGCGCCCAGCGCCCTTGCCCTTGGAAAAGACGCTCAACCACCACGACCGGATGATGTTTCCGATATCGCGGGCGAAATACAGAATGACGGCCAGCTCAGTACCGATTTGCGTGATGGCGGTGAAGGTTGCGCCGGGATCGGTCGCACCCGGCAGGAACAAGCCCGTGATGCGCAAGTGGGCACTTGACGAGATGGGAAGGAATTCCGTCAACCCCTGAATGAGTCCAAGGATGATTGCCTCAACGATGCGCGAATAGTCCATTCGATAATCCTCTAGTACGTGCGCAGGAAATCAGTGAGCACACGGTGTCCGAAATCGAGCGCGTCAAGCGGAACACGCTCGTCCACACCGTGGAACATTCCAGGGAAGTCCAAATCGGCGGGAAGGCGCAACGGCGCGAACCCGTACCCCGTGATCCCGATCAAGGACAGCGCTTTGTTGTCGGTGCCACCCGACAGCAGGTACGGCAACATCACCGCTCCGGGATCGGCCGCCGACAGCGTCCGCTTCATCGCGTCGACAATCGGGGTGTCAAAATCGTTTTCCAGCCCCACATCCTGAACCTGAATCGAAATTTCGATGTCTGGACCGATGATGGAGCGAATTTCGGCGAGAACCTTGGCCTCTGTCCCCGGCAGCGGGCGAATATCCACGACGGCGCTCGCGGTATCGGGAATGACGTTTTGCTTGTAGCCGGCGTTCAACTGGGTCGGATTACTCGTCGTCGACAGCGACGGCAGCAAGAACCCTGCGGCGACGCCGGACGCCCGGACGACGTCTCGTGGGTCGGCGTCGCGATCGAAACCGAGTACATCGGCGAGTTGCTCGACTAGTGCCGTGGTCGTGCTCGTCAGACTGACGGGCCATTCGGTGCGACCGAGTGTGACGACGGCCTCGGCCAGTTTGGTGACCGCATTGTTGGGGATGACGCGCGAGCCGTGAGCGGCGTCGCCGTGGGCGGTGAGGGTGGCCCAGATGAGAGCCTTCTCCCCCGACTGAATCAGATATGCGCGTTGGTCGCCGAGCGTGACGGAGTACCCGCCGACTTCGCTGATCGCCTCGGTTGCACCCGCGA
Source organism: Actinomycetota bacterium (assembly GCA_046049745.1). Taxonomy (GTDB): domain Bacteria; phylum Actinomycetota; class Actinomycetes; order Actinomycetales; family Microbacteriaceae; genus MWH-TA3. The sequence continues at coordinate 1,878 of JBJOQU010000035.1, forward strand.
ACACCTCGGGGTGTTCGGTGACAACGTGGTGCGAGCCGAACGCACCGCCGTTTTCTTCGTCCGAAAAGAATGCGACAACCAGTTCGCGGTTCGGTTTGTCCCCTGCTCGCAGAATCTCGGCGAGAGACGTGAGGATCATCGCGTCCATGTTTTTCATGTCGACGGCACCGCGACCCCACAACATTCCGTCGCGGATTTCGCCCGCAAACGGGTCGACTGACCATGCGGCGGGGTCGACCGGGACGACGTCAAGGTGGCCGTGAACAACGAGTGCCGGCAGGTCGGGGTTGGCGCCCGGTACACGCGTCACGACAGAGGTGCGACCGGGCGCTGCGTCGATGTACTGAACGGTCAGGCCGAGTGATTCGAGGAACTCGCCGACGTAGTGGGCCGCCCCCGTCTCGGAATTGGCGACGCCGTTCCCCCAGTTAGATGTGTCGAAACGAATCAGGTCCCGGGCGATGCGCGCCGTCTCGGACAGGGTTTCGGGGGTGTCGGTCACGGAACAACCGTACCGTTTTTGCGCTCTGGCAAATCCTGATAGTGTTGTCTCTCGTTGCAGTGATGTGACTCGCGCGCGGGTGGCGGAATGGCAGACGCGCTAGCTTGAGGTGCTAGTGCCCTTAGGGGCGTGGGGGTTCAAGTCCCCCCTCGCGCACGCGATAGGCCCCCGGATCTTCGGATTCGGGGGCCTTCTTTCATGCCCGGTTGATTAATGTCGGCGGCTAGGCGTATGGTCGAACATATGTTCGAATTGTCTGCACTTCGGGAACGCATCCGCGAGATGGAAGGTCCGCGGGTCGATCCGCGTTTGCCCGTCCATCCGGCTCTGTCGGGGCTCATCGGCGGCGGTTTGGTGCCCGGCGGTGTCTATTCGCTCTCCCCCTCGCTGACGCTCGCACTGGGGTTGGCGACCGAAGCCGTTGCCGAATCGGGCTGGTGTGCCGCTGTAGGATTTCCCAACCTCGGAATCGAGGCCGTTGCTGAATGCGGAATCTCGCTCGACCGATTCGTGTCGATTCCCTCGCCCAAGGAACACTGGGCGACTGTTGTCGGCGCCGTCTGTGACGGGTTCACTGTCGTCATCGCCCGCAGCCCTGCGTCGGTTCCTGCTGCGACCGCGTCACGCATCGCTGCGGTTGCCAGGCGAACCGGCGCCGTGTTGATCGTTCTGGGCGAATGGCCGGGCGCCACCGCAAGGCTGGATGTCGACGGCGTGCGCAACCTGGGTATCGGTGACGGTCACGGGCTGCTGACCGGTCGTGACATCCGTGTTCGTGCCGTGACCCGTGGAATCACCAAGACCGCTGTTTTGCCGTGGCCGTTTGACCGCGAAGTCGAACCCGCGTTGGCGCCGGTTCGCCATCTTCGGGCGGTCACATGACACGCGTTCTCGTTCTCGACATACCCAGTTGGGCGGATCGATTCGACACTGAAGCCGAATCGCACCGCCAGTTCGACCCCGTCATCCGTGCCGTCGAAAACACGGTGCCGCTCGTGCGCGTTCTCGGCGCGGGTCGAATCGCCATGGGTGCGCGCGGTCCTGCGCGCTATTACCGGGGCGAAGAAGGCGCCGCTGACGCTCTTCGGCGTGTTCACCCGGATGCGCGCGTTGGGGTCGCTGACGGGCTGTTTACGGCCGTTCTCGCCGCCCGAGCCGCCAACCCCGTCCTCATCGTCCCCGCGGGCCAATCCCCCGCGTTTCTCGCACCCCTGTCCGTCGCCCACCTCGGCGACCCCGACATGGCCGATCTGCTTCGCCGGTTGGGCGTATCGACTCTCGGTGGCTTTGCGGAACTCGACGATGTGTCCGTGCGCGACCGGTTCGGATTCCCTGGCGAACGGCTGCATCGATTCGCGCGGGGGCTCGACGACTCCCCCATCGTTCCGCGGGACATCCCCATCGATTACGCCGTCGAATCTGTGTTCGAACCCGCGATCGTTCGTGCGGACGAACTCGCGTTCGCGATGCGCGCCACCGCAGACGACTTCATCGACCGCATCGCGCGTGACCGCCTTGCGTGTACCGCTGTGTGGGTGACGTTGACGACGGAACGCGGCGAACGATTCGAAAGATGTTGGGCACACCCCACCGTGTTCGCGGGCGGTGACGTCGTCGACCGTGTTCGCTGGCAACTCGAATCCCTCGCGCGACTGACCACGGACACCAGCACCGAAGGGTTCGTCGGAGACGGAATCGTGACCGTTCGACTCGCCCCCGACCAGCTCGCGGCGCAGAGTCGATTCGAACGCGGGATGTGGGGTGCGCCGTCCAGCGACCGCATTCATTCGGTGCTGTCCCGCGTGCAAAGCATTCTCGGCCACGACGGGGTACTCACCGCGACCATCGGCGGCGGCCGCACTCTCGTCGAACGCGAAATCTTCAGCCCGTGGGGCGACAAGCCCGTCATCGAACACGACGTCAACAAACCGTGGCCGGGGCGAATGCCCGATCGCGTCCCCACCACCGTCTACCGTGACGGAACGGCAATTCTCGTCGGCGGGCACACGTCGATAGCTCCCTCAGAAACGCTCGAGGAACCGCCGCGGTGGCTCGAACTGGACGGCCGACGCCGGGACGTTGCCGCGTGGAGTGGGCCGTGGCCGGTTGCGGAACGGTGGTGGGATGGCGGCGGAATCCGATACCGCCTTCAGGTCGTCGACACGACCGGCACGGCGTGGGTGCTGTTGTCGCGGGGCGCCGACTGGACGCTCGAAGCGCGGTACGACTGATGACCGCATACGCCGAACTGCACGCGCACAGCGCCTTCAGTTTCCTCGACGGGGTGTCGCTTCCCGAACGTCTCGTCGCCGAAGCCGTGCGGTTGGGACTGTCGGGTCTCGCCCTTACGGATCACGACGGATTTCACGGCGCAGCCCGATTCGCCGAAGCCGCCGAAGGAACTGGAATGCCGACCATCTTCGGTTCGGAACTCACCCTGCGCGGAGACGCCGACCAGCACCTCCTGGTCCTCGCCCGCGGCCAGGCTGGCTATCACCGACTCGCTGGTGCCATCACCGAAGCGCACCTTGTCGGTGGCGCAAAACACGAACCCCGATACGACCTCGACGACCTTGCCGACCGCGCGAATGGGGATTGGTTCATCCTCACCGGCTGTCGTCGCGGGTCGGTTCGCTCGGCGTTGCCGGAGGGACGCATCCCCACTGATGACGACATTCGGTTGGCGGGGTGGGCACTCGGGGAACTCGTCGAACGGTTTGGGCACGACAACGTCGTCGTTGAACTCACTTACCGCGGACTTCCTCTCGACGACGTGCACAACGACGTGCTCGCGAGGCTTGCGGCGGAACGAGGACTGCCCATCGTCGCCACGGGGAACGTCCACTACGCGGGAATTCCCGAATATCCGCTGGCGACCGCGTTTGCAGCTCTCCGGTCACGCCGATCGCTCGACGACGCTGACGGTTTCCTCTCCCCCGGACCCGTTTCACGGCTTCGGTCACCCGACGAGATGGCGAAATTGTTCGCCCGCTATCCCGGTGCGGTCGAGGCGACGGTGGACATTGCACGCGACTGCGCATTCGAACTCAAAAAGGCGACACCGCACTTGCCGTCGTTTGACCTGCCGAACGGGCAGACGCCGATGGGGAAACTGCGCGAAATCGTCGCCGAGGCCGCACCACGCAAATATCCTGACGCACCCGCATCGACGAATGACCGCATCGCGCGGGAACTCGATGTCATCGAGGAACTCGATTTCCCCGGGTACTTCCTCATCGTCCACGACATCGTCCAATTCGCACGGTCGCGCGGAATCCTCTGCCAAGGCCGTGGCAGCGCGGCGAACTCGGCGATTTGTTACCTGCTCGATATCACCGCGGTCGATTCGATTTACTACGGGCTTCCGTTCGAACGATTCCTCTCGGCTATGCGCGACGAGCCACCCGACATCGACGTCGACTTCGACACCGATCGTCGCGAGGAAGTCATCCAATACGTCTTCGAGAAGTACGGCCGGCGAAACGCCGCCCAAGTCGCCAACGTCATCACCTATCGACCCAAGAACGCCATTCGCGACATCGCGCGGGCCTTCGGGCACGGAATTGATGACCAAAACGCCTGGTCGCGCATGGTCGAACGGTGGAGCCGAATCGACCCCGACGAACTGGCCGACGTGCCACGGCACATCACCGAGCTAGCAAACGAAGCGCTGACGCTTCCCCGACACCTGGGGATTCACTCGGGCGGAATGGTTCTCACGCGCGAACCCGTCGGCGAGGTCGTCCCCATCGAACACGCGCGCATGCCCGGCCGAACGGTGTTGCAGTGGGACAAGGACGACTGCGCCTACATGGGGCTCGTCAAGTTCGACCTGCTGGGTCTCGGAATGCTGGGTGCGATCAACCAGGTGTTCGTCGAAATCGAGAAACGCTTCGGCGAGAAGTGGGAACTGGGCACAATCCCCCGTGAAGAGCCGGCTGTGTACGACTCGATGTGTCGTGCCGATGTGATTGGTGTCTTTCAAATCGAATCGCGCGCGCAGATGGGGTTGCTGCCCAGACTCAAACCCAGATGCTTTTACGACATCGCGGTCGAAATCGCGATGGTGCGACCGGGGCCAATCCAAGGCGGAAGCGTCCACCCTTATGTTCGGCGCCGAACGGGACTCGAACCCGTGGTGTACGACCATCCCAAACTGGAACCCGTCCTTGGACGAACCCTGGGCATTCCCGTGTTCCAAGAGCAACTCATGCAAATGGCCATGGCAGTCGGCGGGTGCAGCGCGGCGGACGCCGACGTGATCCGCCGATCCATCGGCTCGAAACGTGGGGTGGAACGTTTGGGAACAATCCGCGAAACCCTCTATCGCGGAATGGAATCCAATGGCATCACCGGGGCCACCGCCGATCGCATTTACGGAGCGCTCGAAGCGTTCGCGAACTTCGGGTTCGCCGAATCGCATTCGCTCGCCTTCTCACTCCTGGTATATGTGTCGGCGTGGCTGAAAGTCCACTATCCCGCGGCATTTCTTGTGGGGCTCATGCGGTCACAACCCATGGGTTTCTATTCCTCCGCGACGTTGGCGGCTGACGCCGAACGTCACGGAGTCGAGGTGAGAGTCCCGTGCATCGTCAACTCGGGAGTTGAATCCGGACTTGAAGAGAGTTCGCCTGGAATTGTCGGTGCCACGGGGATGGATACGTGCCTGCGCCATCATGAGGGGGCGGTTCCGCCGTTCGACCCCAGTGCTCCGGACGAAACGGCACAACATCGGCGTGACGGCAATCTTGCCGTGCGGATGGGATTGGCGGATGTCCGTGGAATCGGTCGGTCTCTCGCGGAACGGATCATTACGGAACGTGACACCTACGGACCTTTCCGCGACTTGCACGATCTGGTTCGGCGCACGGGTCTAGAGCGAACTCACCTCGAAAACCTCGCTACCGCCGGCGCGTTCGACGCGTGGGGGTTGACGCGGCGGGATGCGCTGTGGCGAGCAGGCCATGCCGCTCACAGTCGTGCCGAATATCTTGCCGGCCTTGAGATGACTATCTCGGTTCCGTTGTTTGATGACCTGGCCGACTTCGATGCAATGATCCAGGACCGTTGGGCGACGGGGGTATCCCCTGGTCAGCACCCCCTGCAGTTCCGTCGGCACGATCTGGACGAGCGTGGCGTTATTCCTGTCTCGGGGCTCGCCAGGGCGGAACCTGACCGCCGAATCGAAGTCGCCGGGCTCGTGACGCATCGCCAACGCCCCGGAACAGCAAAAGGCATCACCTTCCTCAATCTCGAAGACGAAACGGGGGTCGTCAACATCCTCTGCTCCAAGGGTCTGTGGAAGGCGTACCGAACCGTTGCACGGGAAAGCGCTGCGCTCATCGTTCGCGGGATCCTGCAACGGTCCCCCGACGGCGTCACAACCGTGGTTGCCGATCGACTTGATGCTCTCGAATTTGCGGGAGAGCACCGCTCGCGGGACTTTCGCTAGTCGCGAGGTGGCCGCAGCAAGGCGGCGGCCTGAACCGCACCCATCCCGAAACGGTTCGACACGGCGTCAACGACGTCATCAATCTCATGACCGTCCGTCTCGTCTTCCCACAGCAAGGCGATCTCTCCCTCGCCGACCAGATTCTCGAGGCGGACCCCGAGAAGTCGAACGCCACGTTCGAGCCCATCGACAGCTCCCAACAACGCATACGCCTCACTCGCGATGACCTTCGTTGCGTTGGTCGGCTCTGACAAGGTGTGAGAACGCGTCACAGTCGCCCAGTCCCCGTATCGAACGGTCACGGTCACGGTGTGCGCGAGAAAATCGTGCTTTCGTGCTCGCGCGGCAACATCGGTGGCCATCCGCAAGATCTCGCGATGCATGTCGGCAATGTCGACAAGGTCATCACCGAACGTCTGCGACCGCCCAATCGACTTTTCGGGATTGTGACTCTCAATCTGGCGCGGGTCGATGCCACGGGCGAGATCTCGAATGTGCGTCGCTTGTCGTTCACCAAGGACCGGTCCGAGAACCTCGAGTTCTGCATTTTGAATGTCACGAATTGTTGAATAACCGAAGTTGCGCAAACGCTTCGCCGTGACGGGACCAACGCCCCACAGCGCGGTGATGGCAAGAGGTGCGAGAAATTCGACGGTCTCGTCGGCCGGAATGACGAGCAAACCGTCGGGTTTCGATCGAGATCCGGCAACTTTGGCGACAAACATCGACGAGGCAACACCAATCGACGCCGCCAAGCCGAGTTCGGTGCGCACACGTTCACGAATTGCCTGTGCAATGTCGCGAGGACGTCCCAGCAAGGCTCGTGCTCCAGATACATCGAGGAACGCCTCATCAATCGACAAGGGTTGAACCTTCGGGGTGAATTCCTCGAGTATCGCAAACACCCGTCGCGAGACCTCGGTGTAGCGGTCAAACCGCGGTCTGCGCACGACTGCCGTCGGGCAATTTCGCAGCGCGGTCGACATGGGCATTGCGCTATTCACGCCGTAGCCGCGGGCAACGTAGTTCGCGGCAGAAACTACCCCACGACCGCCGAGTCCTCCGACGATGACGGGTTGGCCAACGAGGGACGGATCGTCAAGCTCTTCAACTGATGCGAAAAACGCATCCATGTCGATGTGCAGAAACGGCGTTGCAGAATCGTCGACTTCACCTTCGGTGACCGTCCTGTTGCTGCCGTCTTGCTTGCCCATGTGCTTCCATTCTCAGGCTCGGCGGAAGCCTTAGGCGGTATTGGCGATTGCGTAGAGTGTCACCGCGGTGCTCGCGGCGACGTTCAGCGAATCGACCCCGTGAGCCATCGGAATGCGCACCACGCGGTCACAGGATTTCAGCGTCCGTTCCGTTAGTCCGTGACCTTCTGAGCCGAAAACAACGGCAACCTTCTCGTGACCTTCAGCGACAAATTCGTCGAGTGAGATCGAGTCGTCGGACAGTGCGAGTGCTGCCACGGTGAATCCCAGCCCCCGTAACTCATCAACACCAGCTGGCCACGACGGAATTCGAGTCCATGGAACTTGCAGGACGGTTCCCATCGACACGCGGACGCTTCGCCGGTAGAGCGGATCGGCGCACTCGGGCGTCACGAGCACGGCATCGGCCCCCAGCCCTGCGACACTGCGGAAAATCGCGCCAACGTTGGTGTGGTCCACAATATTCTCGAGCACGACAACGACACGGGCGTCGCGCACGATGTCAGCGACCGACGCCATTCGGGGACGCTCCATGCTGGCAATAGCGCCGCGATGCAAATGGAAACCTGTCAGCGATTCGAGCGTGGCTGCATCCCCGATGAAAACGTCGACATCGATGCCGTTCAGAATTTCTTCGAGGCCTGGAAGCCACTTGTCCGTCGCAAGAACGGAGACGGGTCGATGACCGGCGGCGAAGGCGCGTTCAATGACCTTCGTCGACTCGGCGAGGTACAGCCCGGTCTCAGGTTCGAGAGAGCGACGTAGAGCGACATCGGTGAGGTGCGTGAAAAACGACAGGCGTGGATCGTCAAGCGAATCAATCGGAATGACGCGCACGTCAGTCCGTCGCAAGATTTTTTGATCGTTGCAGCGTGCCGACGAGGATCACAATGAAGCTCGAAATCTGGACGAGCAACGCTCCGAGAATGACGAGGAACCCCACCGCAATCTCAATGTCGACTGAACTCTGCGCACCTGCGACGGTCAGGACAGACAACAACTGTGACGCGATCACGAGCGAGACGACGAGACTTCCGTAAATTCCGGCGTAACAGCCCCACGCGAGCCATGGCTTCCAGCCTGCGTCACGGAACCGGCGGGTGGTCAATGCAATTGTGGGAAGAAGCAGCGCAATTTCGAGCAGGAACGTGCTCGAGGCGAAAGAATGTTGAATCGCCGTCGCTAACTCTGATGAAATGACCGAAAGATCAGTCGTGTTCGGGTCGAGCGTGATGTCCTCGGGGTAAATGAACGCGTCGACGGTTGTCGTGACCAACCGAACAAGGAACGCGAACAGGACCCAGTACCAAAACTCCGCGCGCGACGCCTTCCCGGCGAAATTCGTTGCATTGCGGAAGCCCGAAACGACCACGTCGACGAAGGTGATGGGGTTAGGCGAAGTCACATTTCCATTATCGCCCGAGGCGCGCTCGTAGACTGACGGTAATGACTAACTTCTTTCTCGTCCGACATGGCGAAACCGACTGGAACCTTGTGGGCAAGATCCAGGGCGCGACTGATATTCCCCTCAACGACACGGGCCGTGCTCAGGCACACGCGACGGGCGCCAAGATGCAGGGCCGACAGTGGGACGTCATCGTGTCCAGCCCGCTCAGCAGGGCAGTCGAAACAGCTCAGATCATTTCGTCATACCTTGCCTTGGGTGAACCGCGACCGGTTCCAGGGATCGTCGAGCGCAACTATGGCGCGGCAGAAGGCCTGACAGGCCCCGAGGTCGAAGCCTTTTACCCCAACGATGCTCCTGTGCCCGGTCGCGAAACGCGCGGAGAAGTCCAGACGCGCGTGATTGCGTCACTTCACGAACTGGCAAAGGAATTCCCCGCAAAGAACGTCATCGTGGTCTGTCACGGCGGTGTGATTCGCGCGATGTTGCACGAGACGACGGGAACGTCGTTCTTCCACGAACGAATTATCAACGGATCAGTTCACTCGTTCCATCACTCGGATGATGGACTCGCTCTCGTTCACTTCAACGATCCGCTCGATGCTCTGACCGATGACCTGTCTCTGCCGGACTTCGAAGACCAGCAACCGCTCGAAAGGCGCGACTAATGGCGTGGAAATCCATCGACGTGCTTCACCCCAACGGCGTGAAGGTTCGCGACGCTCTCCGTGCGGCCGGTGTCGACACGGAAATCGTGGAGACCCTCGAAGGCTCCCCCACCGCTGCCACCGCCGCAGCACAGTTGGATATTGAAGTCGGACAGGTGTGCAACTCACTCGTCTTCAACGCCGACGGAACTCCACTGCTGATTTTGGCCTCGGGCGGGCACAAAGTTGATCTCGACCGAGTCGCATCGGAATTGGGATTCGACTCAATACATAGGCCGGATGCCGACTTCGTTCGCGAGTTCACCGGACAGCCAATCGGCGGAGTCGCTCCGCTCGGGCACCCGCGACCTGTTCGAACGATTGTTGACACGCATCTCGCAACGTGGGACGTCGTCTGGGCGGCCGGCGGGCATCCGCACTACGTTTTCCCGACGTCGTTCGACGAACTCGTGCGAATGACGGGTGGCGAACCACTCGATGTTGGTGTGCGCTAGCGGTTCTTGAGGAAGTCCCGGATGAATCCGGCGGCCTCGAGGGGCTTTTCGTAGTGGACGAGATGTCCCACGCCGTCAATAATCGCGAGCGTTGCGTCCGGAAAAATTCCCTGAACTTTTCGCTGAGCGTCGAGCGGGGTGATGTCGTCTTGAGCGGCGACGACCAGCAACACCGGAGAGTGAACTTCGGCCGCCACATCGCTCACGTCATGTGTCGTACTGATGGTGTATCCGCCGATGAGTGAATCGCGATCAGAGAAACTCGAAAAGTACAGCCCGTGTTGCTCGTGAATCCAGCGGCGAAGCCCGGGGTTAGTCGTCTTTGCGAGCAGACCGCTCATCACTCGAACAATCAATGGCCATGACAGGAAAGCGCGTCCCCAACGTTCGGGAAGCTTTCCACCGAGGACGTACCAGGAGGCTCCCAGTGCGGCTAGGACCTTCTTCGGTCCGGTGAGGGCCTTCTGCGAAATCGGATTGACGAGGATAATCGGCTCGCGTCGCGTGCCCTTGAGGCCGTGGGCAACAACGATCGACCCAAACGAGTGTCCGAGGACTGCTGCGGAGGTTGTTCCTGTCGATTCGAGGAACGCACGCAACCACCGTCCGAAATCGTCGATTGAGCGAACTCCGTGCGGCCATGTACCTGAGAGGCCGAACGAGGGTAGGTCGGGAATAATCACCCGGTATTCAGGGAGGGCGTCAGCAAACAACTGCAACCCATGGTGGTCGCCGCGATAGCCGTGAATCATGACGATCGTTTGTGCCTTCGCAGGACCAGCAAACTCCCACCAATGCGTCGAAACTCCGTCGACAACGCCAGAGTTCTCGATTCCTGACCGTGGGGTCAAAATTCCAGGAAACGGGTACGGCTCGGTCACAGTTGCTAGTTTAGGACTCGTGAGCGAACAACTCCCCGTTGACCCAGAGTGGTATCGCAAGGCCGTTTTCTATGAGGTGATGGTTCGCAGCTTCCGTGACACAAACGGCGATGGGTACGGCGACCTCAGAGGCATGACCGAGAAACTTGATTACCTCACGTGGCTCGGTGTTGATGCAATTTGGCTCCCACCGTTCTTCGCTTCTCCGTTGCGTGACGGCGGGTACGACATCGCCGACTACACCGCAATCAACCCTCTTTACGGGTCAATGGACGACTTCGACACGTTTCTCGCCGGCGCTCACGAGCGCGGAATGCGTGTCGTCATTGACCTCGTCATCAATCACACGTCGGATCAACACTGTTGGTTCCAGGAGTCGCGGTCGAATCCGACGGGGCCGTTCGGGGACTTTTACGTCTGGAGCGATACCGATTCGAAGTTCGAGAACGTGCGCATCATTTTCACTGACACCGAAACGTCCAACTGGGCGTGGGATGACCTGCGCCAGCAGTTCTATTGGCACCGTTTCTTCTCGCACCAACCCGATCTCAACTTTGAGAACCCAGCAGTTCACGAGGCCGTTTTTGACATTGTCCGTTTCTGGTTGGACAAGGGCGTTGACGGATTTCGGCTCGACGCAATCCCGTATCTGTATGTGTCCGAGGGGAATACGGGCGAATCCGAACCGCCAACTCACGCGTTCATCCAGTCGCTCCGGGCGATGATGGACCGAGAGTTCCCCGGCCGAATGCTCGTGGCCGAAGCGAACCAGTTACCGCGCGAGGTCACCCACTATTTTGGCTCGGGCGAATCTCCGGAATGCAATATGGCGTTCAACTTCCCCGTGATGCCGTACATCTTCTATTCGCTCAAATCGGGCGACGCGACCGGACTGGCGAGTGTGCTCGCCGATCTTCCCGAGATTCCCAAGGGCGCGGCGTGGGGGGTATTCCTGCGCAACCACGACGAACTAACCCTCGAGATGGTCAACGACGACGAGCGTCAACAGATGTACGAGTGGTACGCACCAGAGCCTCGGATGAAGGTCAACGTCGGCATTCGTCGCCGCTTACTTCCGCTGTTGGACGGCCGTCGCGACAAGCTCGACCTGTCTAACGCCATTCTTCTCAGCCTGCCCGGCAGTCCCTTTCTGTACTACGGCGACGAAATCGGGATGGGCGACAACATTTGGCTGGACGACCGAGATGCGTCGCGCACACCGATGCAATGGGACGAATCCCCCGCAGCCGGCTTTTCGAACGGAGACCCTGCGAGTTTCTATCTTCCCGTAATCGATTCGGACGACTATGGCCCTCAATCGGTCAATGTGGCAGCGCAGGAGACGGATGCCAATTCGGTGCTGTGGTGGACCAAGAACACTCTGGCGCTTCGACGGTCACTCCCCTCTTTAGCGACGGGGTCAACTCGATTGCTCTCGACTGGCAGCCCTGCGGTTCTGGCATTCGTGCGCGAACCCGAAGGTCCGGGAGTTCCCGTTGTATGTGTCTTCAACTTCTCGGAATCAGACGTCTCGACGACTTTGCCTTCCGCGGCCCCAGCAGGCAGCCATGTGGTCGATGCACGCACGGGCGAAACAGTGTGTGAGGTCGACATTGACGAGGAGTTGCGACTTGACTTGCCCGCGATGTCGTGGCACTGGCTCACCGTTTCGTAGGGTGCCCCGCGTTAGGGTGACTTCATGAGCGACTGGAATTTGTTGGGGGTCTTCGACCTCGAAACCACTGGGCTTGATGTCACGCAGGCTCGTGTGGTCACCGCATACGTTGGTGTCCTTGACGTTGACGGGAACGTCGTGTCGGAAAAGTCATGGGTCGCTGATCCCGGAATTCCGATTCCCGATATTGCGGCCTCTGTGCACGGGTACACGACGGAGCGTGCCCAGGCAGAGGGTCGCCCCGCCGCGGAGGTCGTCGGCGAAATCGTTGCCACGCTCGCTGAGCTGTTCGCGGCGGGGACACCCGTCGTCGCATACAACGCGTCGTATGACTTCTCGTTGTTGCATCACGATGCAATTCGCAACGGATTCGAACCGCTGGATAACCCCCAGCCGATTGTTGACC
>JBJOQU010000036.1:0-4041 GCA_046049745.1 Actinomycetota bacterium
AAGACCGAGCCGGTGGTAACGATTAACCATCGTGTGCGTAATCGTTGGTACGCCGTAGACCGCCGCCGGGATCTGGACAGCGTGGATTGAGGGGAGCGGGGGAGTGAGTCCCATTCGGCTCCTCGCGAACAGTGCAAGAAACTCTGTCGAGGCAGCGCTGCTTGCAACATCGGGTAAACCCGCGAGCGCGGCGCGCCTGCGCTTCGCAGAAAACGACGACACAAGAACGCGATTGGTGGATTCGGCTTCTGAAATGGCGGAAACGACGTCGGGAATTGCGCGTTCGTCCTTCACGTCGATGTTGAATCGGGTTGACGGGAATTCCGCGAGCGCCTGTCTGAGGGTAATGAATCCCTCGCCACCCAGGTCTGTGTCCGCCAGTTCTGCCGCTGTCATGGTTCCGACGCGTGCGGGAATTCCGGCGACGCGGCCCAGAACCAGGTCATGTGCGATCATCGCGACGCCGTCACGGGATGCCACGACATCCGTTTCGATGTATGTCACACCCACGTCAATTGCGGCGCGAAACGCACCTCGAGTGTTTTCCGGGTGATTCGTGTGCAACCCGCGATGTGCGAACACGCGCGGCCTCGCCCCCTCGAAAAAGGGGTGGGAATCGGCGCGAAACGTCACGGGGGAACGGTATCACGGTCGCTTTGCTTGTTAGTGTTGACCGTATGAGCCACAACCCTTTGAAGCCCGGCCAGCTCGCCGGAAAGACCGCGTTTGTGACCGGTTCGTCGCGTGGAATTGGCGCCGACACCGTCGGGTATTTCGCCGAGGCCGGTGCCCGGGTCGCCATCAATTACCGTGACAAAGAAGCCCGCGCCGAGAAGGTCGCCGCAGTCATCCGTGAGAACGGGGGAGACGCCATCGTCGTCGGTGCCGATTTGACCGATTACGACACGATCACGGCACTGCGGGACACCCTGCAGAAGGAGTTTGGCGGACTAGACGTCCTCGTCCTCAACGCTTCTGGCGGTATGGAAGCGGGAAAGGGAGAGGATTACGCCCTGCGCCTCAATCGCGACGCTCAGGTCAACCTATTGACGACCTTGCGTCCGCTTCTGCACGAGGGGTCGCGCGTCGTTTTCGTGACCAGTCACCAGGCTCACTTCATCCGCACGGTTGACACCATGCCCGAATACTTGCCCGTTGCGCTGTCGAAGCGTGCGGGGGAGGACGCACTTCGCGAACTCATCCCCGGTCTCGAAGCCGACGGAATCGACTTTGTCGTTGTATCCGGCGACATGATTGAGGGAACGGTCACTGCAACACTGCTGGATCGGGCCAATCCTGGCGCCATCGAATCACGAAAGCAGGCGGTGGGGAAGTTGTATAACGTGCAGGAATTCGCCGCCGAGATCGCACTCGCAGCCGTAGAGCCTGTCCCTGCCGATAACACACGCCTCGTCGGCGACGTCGACTATTTCACGAAGTAATTCGTGGCTTCACTCGAGTTCCCCAAGCCGCTCGTTCTCGCGCGGCTGATTCTCGGTTTGTACCTGTTTGGTCTAGGAATTGCATTCCAGATTAAGGCTGGGTTGGGGCTCGCCCCGTGGGATGTCTTCGGACAGGGCCTGTCGAACATCACAGGGCTCAGCTTTGGGCTTTCCACGGTCCTCGCCAGCGCTCTCATCTTGCTGTTGTGGATCCCGCTTAAGCAAATGCCGGGCCTCGGGACGGTCTTTAATGCGCTTCTCATCGGACCTTTTGTCGATTTGTCCCTGCGATTCGTTCCGTCAGCGGCCGAGTGGGGACTGGCAGCCCAAATCGGCTGGTATTTGCTGGGAATGAGCATCATTGCGCTGGGAACTGGAATGTACATCGGCGCAAAGTTGGGTCCCGGGCCGCGCGACGGGCTTATGACCGGTTCGGTCAAGAGGTTCAAGAAGCCCGTGTGGCTTGTCCGAACGGTGCTCGAAGGCGGTGCGACGCTCATTGGTATCGCGTGTGGCGGTCCCGTTGGCCTCGGAACGCTGTTGTTCGTCGTCGGCATTGGCCCGATGGTTCAGGTGTCGATGCGTGCGTTCGGTTTGGTCGGCAAGGACGGGAAATGATCCATCCCGACGGCCGCGAGCACGTGACGCACCGTGAGACGGCCCGAATCGTCCTGCAGGACCGTGACGGACGCTTTTTGCTGCTGTTGACGCACTTTGACGCGGGCGTCGGGTTACCACCGCGGTGGATTACCCCTGGTGGTGGCATTGACGAGGGTGAAACGGTCTTGGCTGCTGCTGTGCGTGAATTGCGCGAAGAAACCGGCATGGTCGTCGAACCAGAGGCGCTTGGCGGCGTTGTCGCCGAGTTACCCGGCTGGTGGGATTGGTCAGACGGCGAACGGTTTCATTCTTACGTCGATCATTTCTTCGCGTTGACGGTCGATCGTTTTGAACTCGACACATCCGGTTGGACAGAATCGGAACGGCACGACGTGCTCGACATTCGGTGGTGGAGTCTCGACGAGATTGACGCAGAGCAGCCATTTCTCGGGCCAGAAGGCCTGAAAGCGGTCCTTTCCAGTGTTTCCCAGCCCTAGCCTTTATCCGATAATACACATTATGTCAGAAACGGTTTTGTAGATGCCCTCCCTTGATTCCCTCGCCGCGTTCGTCCAGCCGTTCGTCACCAACGGCGCCATCCCCACAACTCTCGTGGTCGGGTTCCTGCTCACGCTGTTCTCGAAGTACATCGCACGCGGATCAGGTCGAACTCTCGGTCTGACAATCGCGACACTGTGGTCGCTCGCACTCGTTACCGGATTCACGCTGCGACTGGGCGACGCGAATGTGACGGCCGAGTACATCTGGTTCCTGGACCCGGTCCTCTGGGCCGACTCGGTCGTTGTCGGCGCCAACTGGATCCTCAACGCGGTTCTCTTCGTCCCGGCTGGGTTCAGTTTGGCGATGTTCCTGCGCTCGCCCATTCGAGCGGCCCTGACTCTGTCGCTTGCGTCGTTCATGATTGAGACCGTTCAACAAATCACGTCGGTCGGAATCCCCGACCCCAGCGACTTCGTCGCGAACACCTCTGGTGCCATGATCGGCTCGCTTATTGCGGTCGTTTTGCTCGCCGTCCGCCGCTTTTCGCGCCGTTAGGACGTTGCAGTAACCCAGGCGTGCAATTTGGCCTCAGCAGCGCCTGAATCGATCGAATTCTCCGCAATTGCAACGGCTTCCGCCATACGTTCAACGAACGAGCGGTCGCGCTCAGAGACGTTGTGAGACAGTTTGTGTGCGACGATTCCCGCGGCCGAGTTCAGGACAATGATGTCGCGGGCAGCGGACTTCTCCCCTGCCAGCACTCGGCGAGCGGTGGCTGCGTTCTCTTCCGGGTCTCCACCGCGAATAGCGTCGAGCGTTGAGTAGGCAAACCCAATCTCGCGCGGGTCAAAATCGTGTTGAGTCACAGAACCACGCGTGACTTCGACAACGTGAGTATGACCCGTCGTCGTCACCTTATCGATGCCGTCTTCCCCGCGATAGACCAGTGCTGTCGCTCCGCGTTGCTGGAAAAGCCCAACAGCAAGCGGGATCCGAGCCGCGTTTGCCATTCCGAGAGCGTTCGCTTCGGGACGAGCAGGGTTACACAACGGTCCTAGGACGTTGAAAATCGTGGGAATTCCGAGTTGCGAGCGCACAGAACCCGCGTTCTTGAATCCGGGGTGGAAGACCATCGCGTTGACGAAAGTCACACCAATCTCGGCGAACACCTGCGCCACGCGCTCTGGCGACAGCGAAATATTGATCCCCAGGGCCGTCAACACGTCGTTGGCGCCCGACTTGCTCGAAGCTGCCCGGTTTCCGTGCTTGATGACCGGAACGCCTGATGCGGAAACAACCATCGACGCAATTGACGAGACATTAAGCACGCCAACCGGGTCACCACCGCTGCCGACGATGTCGACCGCGTCGCTCGACACGTCGAGAGGCAAAGCGGCGAACAGAATCGCATCGCGGAATCCGACAACCTCGTCGACAGACTCCCCCTTGACGCGAAGTGCGACGAGGAAACCGGCCAGTTGCGCGTCCGTTACGTCCC
>JBJOQU010000037.1:0-3050 GCA_046049745.1 Actinomycetota bacterium
CTGTTCGCGGCGGGGACACCCGTCGTCGCATACAACGCGTCGTATGACTTCTCGTTGTTGCATCACGATGCAATTCGCAACGGATTCGAACCGCTGGATAACCCCCAGCCGATTGTTGACCCGATGGTGGTTGACAAGAAGATTGACCAGTTCCGCAAGGGCAAGCGCACACTGCAGGCGGCGTGCGACAACTACGGAATCGAACTTGGTGCCGCTCATGACGCCGGTGCTGATGCGGTTGCCGCTGGTCGCGTGTTCCGCGAGATCCAGAAGAAGTTTGCCGACACCGCCGAGATGGCGTTGTCCCCCATTGACCTGCACGATGCACAGGTTGGCTGGGCGCGGCTGCAAGCGGAGTCTTTCGCGAAGTGGCTGGCCAGCAAAGGCGAAACCAGCCGACGTGTGGGCGACGGTGTCTGGCCCGTGTTCCGCGGTTAGAACCCAGCACTTAACGACAAAGGCCGCGCAACTGCGCGGCCTTTGTGCTGAAGCGTGTGGTTACTGACCGAAGCCGGCGTAACGGGTGTTGAACTTCTCGACGCGACCGGCCGAGTCCATGATGCGCTGCTTACCCGTGTAGAACGGGTGCGATGCGCTCGAGATTTCGACGTCGATGACAGGGTATTCCGTGCCTTCGTACGAGATGGTCTTGTCCGACGTTGCGGTCGAACGAGTAAGGAACAGTTCGCCACTCGCGAGGTCGCGGAAAACGATCGGTGCGTAAGTGGGGTGAATTTCAGCCTTCATGGTGTCCTCTTGGTAAGTCTGGGCGCTTGCGCGCAACGCTCTATCGTATCAGACCGAACGACTACCCCGTGCGCTGTAACGACCGTCAGTTTTCGTCACCGTGAGCGGCAATCCGAATGCGTCGGTGAGGACGGACGACGTCAAGATTTCGGCAATTGGGCCAGCCGCGTGGATTCGCCCGTGCGACATGACGAGGACGTGCGTGAAGCCGTCCGGAATCTCTTCGACGTGATGTGTGACCATCACAATGACCGGTGCCATGTCGGAACTGGCGAATTCGCCAAGAAGATTAACGAGCTCTTCCCGCGCACCCAGGTCGAGACTTGCGGCGGGCTCGTCGAGAAGTAAAATCTCGGGGTCCGTCATGATTGCACGGGCAATCATCGTGCGCTTTTGCTCGCCGTCGGACAACGTTCCAAACGTGCGCTCTTCCAAGTGGTCGAGCTTCCATTCGCGAAGAACGCGCTGTGCCCGCTTGACATCGACATCGTCGTATTCTTCGTTCCAACGGCCGGTGACGGCCCAAGCGGCGGTGAGGACAACATTCAGTACGGTTTCGTTGGCGGGAATTCGGCGGGCCATAGCCGTCGATGCGAATCCAATACGCGGGCGAAGTTCGAACAAGTCGCCCTGTCCCAGTCGCTCATCGAGAATCGTGACAACACCATCGCTGGGGTGATCTTGCGCCGCGAGCATCTGCAGAAGAGTCGTTTTTCCGGCACCGTTCGGACCGATAATGACCCAGCGCTCGTCGTCGTGAACTGACCAGTTGACCTTGTCGAGAATGCGGTGTCCGTCCCGAACAACGGCAACATCACGGAACTCGGAAACCAGCGTCATAGTGGTCCTAGCCTACGCCGTGAGGCGGCGGTACAACGCTTCGGTGCGTTCGGCGATGGCGTCCCACGCAAAGTGCTGTTCGGCTCGCTTCCGTCCCGCTTCGCCATATTGGTGACACAGATCGGGGTCACTGATGACTTCGGCCAGGACTCGCGCCAAGTCAGATACGAATTTTTCGGGGTCAATCGGCGTGCCCGTGCCGTCATCGAGTTGCTCGATTGGTACCAACCGACCAGTGACACCGTCCTCGACTACTTCTGGGATCCCTCCCGTAGCGGTTCCGACCACGGCAACACCGCACGCCATCGCCTCGAGGTTTACGATTCCGAGCGGTTCGTACACGCTGGGGCATACGAAAACGTGCGAAACCGATAGAGCTACCGAGAGCTCGTCGCGTGTCAGCATTCGGTCAATCCAGACAACACCGTCGCGTTCGCCGCGCAGCAGTTCAACGGCTGTTTCGACCTCGGTAAGGATCTCCGTGGTGTCCGGAGCGCCAGCGCAGAGGACGATTTGCACCTCAGGAGGAAGCGTCCGAACCGCATCAAGAAGGTACGGAAGTCCCTTTTGGCGCGTGATTCGACCGACGAAGATGATGGTCGGACGCTCCGGGTCGATGCCGAGCGACCGAGCAACAGCGTGATCTTCTCGTCGCGTCCACCGTTCTAGGTCGATTCCGTTGTGAATGGTGACGACTTTATTGGGGTCTACGTGTGGATACGACCGTAAAATGTCTCGACGCATCCCGTCACTCACCGCAATGATCGCATCGGCGGATTCGTAGGCGGTCTTTTCGATGTAGGACGAGACGCGGTATCCCCCGCCCAACTGCTCCGCTTTCCACGGCCGCAACGGCTCGAGTGAATGTGCGGTGATGACGTGTGGTATTCCGTGTAACAGCTTGGCGAGGTGCCCGGCAAAGTTCGCGTACCACGTGTGCGAGTGGACGATGTCGGCGCCCTCGATGTCACCGACGATCGTCAGATCGGTTCCCAGTGTCTCGAGCGCTGCGTTTGCGCCGACGAGTTCAGCAGGTGTCGGATAGGCGGTTGTGCCCTCTTCGTCGCGGGGGTTGCCGAACGCGCGGACACGAACGTCGATCGTGGACCGCAACGAGCGGACGAGTTCTGCGACGTGGACTCCGGCTCCGCCGTAAATCTCGGGCGGATATTCCTTGCTGATGACGTCAACGCGCATACCCAAACGCTAGCGCATGGCCACAATTCGCCCTAGTGTGAAGCCATGAGCGAACCCAAGGTTTTCGGTATCGTCCTTGCCGGTGGCGAAGGTAAGCGTCTCATGCCCCTGACTGCTGCGTCTTGGACACGGCGTTCGAATCACTGACGACATTGACATCACCGAGGATGGCGCGGTGTCGCGTGTGTCACTCGGCGAACTGGCTGAGTGGGTGCGTGACCGCGGAATCGCGCTCGAGGTTTGCCCAACGTCGAACCTGCAAACCA
>JBJOQU010000038.1:0-15411 GCA_046049745.1 Actinomycetota bacterium
AGGCTGCTGAAGCGGCGCACCAGGCGGCCGTCGCGGCAGCAAAGATCGCTAAGGCCGAAGCCGAAGCACAGGCAATCGCTGACGCGAAAGCGGCCGCGGAAGCAAAAGCCGCTGCGGATGCCGCGGCAGCAGCTGAAGCAAAAGCCGCGTCGAAGGCGGCCAAGGCAAAGGCGCGAGCGCAGGCTGCCGCAGCAAAATCTCCGACGAAGACGGCATCGAAATCTTCCGGAGCCAGTTCCAGTTCGAGTTCAAGTTCAAGCTCGAGCACTGCCTCCAACGGAACGTCGAGTGGTTCTCGATAACAACTGGGCATCGAACATCGCCGCCGACGCAATTAGAGCAGCTCACACCCCTGGCGGCAGCGTTGTTGTCGCGCGCGAATTTGACGTAATGGGAACAACGGCGCACATCGTGCTCGTTGCAGGGACCGACGCGATGGTGGACGACCTCGTCGATTCCGCTCAATTTCTTCACGACAGGTGGAGTCGATTCCTCACTTCGAGTGACATTTCGCGCATCAACAACTCAGAAGGTGAACCGACCGAGGTAGACCCAGTGACCGTCGCAATCGTGATGGAAATGCTGGCGGCTCGGCGATTGACCGACGGAGCTTACGACCCAACAATTTTGCCCAGGCTTCTCGCTGAGGGGTACACCCAATCGCGAGTTGACCCTTCTCTGGTGACGACCCTACCCACGTCCGCGCGATGGCCGGTTGACACCGCCGGGACAACGGTGTCGGGCAATACCATCACGTTGCCGATCGGGATGACGCTGGATCCGGGAGGAATCGGTAAGGGCTTCGCCGCGGACATACTCGTCACGCGCGCCCAGGAACTCGGCGCTCTTGGGGCACTTGTCGAAATCGGCGGTGACCTTCGCATCGCGGGAACAGCGCCCGACGGCGACAACTGGCACATCGGAATCGAAGATCCGCTCGAACCGGGTCGGCACTGTGCGCGAGTGAACCTTGTTGATGGTGCCGTGGCCACCTCATCAACGCTCATTCGCACCTGGGAACACGACGGATCGAATCGCCACCACCTGATTGACTCGGAGACGGGCCAATCGATTGAGTCGGACGTCGTTTCGGTCTCGGTGATTGCGGTTTCGGCGGCAATCGCCGAGGTCGTCGCGAAATGCGGTTTTCTCCGCACAGACTTTCTGGACTGGGCACCTAGTCTCGGAACTGCGGCTCTCGTCGTCCATCGCGATGGAACGATGAGTCAGTCGGATAACTGGAAGGACTACGCGTGAACGATCCGCACTTGTGGTGGTACCTCTCGCGCATCAGCGCGATGATTGCCTGGGGGCTCATGTCCTTCTCTATGGTGTGGGGTGTATTGCTCGCCTCGCGAGTTTTCCGTGGACTCGACAACCCCGGTTGGCTCAAGGATTTACACAAATACCTGTCAACGCTGACGATTCTCATGGCTGCCGTGCACACCTCGGCGCTGACGCTGGACCCGTACGTTCAGTTCACTCCTTTGGATCTGTTGATTCCGGGGCTCGCGACCTACGATGGCGCAACTCCGATCATCGAGCTATCCCTCGCCATTGGCGTTATCGCGTTCTGGGCAATGAGCGTCGTCTACGTAACCAGTCTCATCATGGACAAGCTCCCTCGATGGCTGTGGAAATCAATCCACTACCTTGCCTACGTAATCTTCTTCGCGGTGGGGATCCACGCGGCCTTCTCGGGGACCGATGTTGGTACGTGGTGGTACGCCGCCGTCAGTATCACGGTCATCACGCTGGGGATGATTGCGGTCATCATTCGACTCACCGTCATCGCCTTGACGGGCAAGCGAACGGAACGCGACGCAGCCAACAAGGCGGCGAAGATTGCGCGCGACAAGGAACGCGAGGAGACCGTCCTTGTCACGGCGGACGAGGACAGCCGCGAAAGGCGTGCGATGGTGGTCCACAGCGCCAAGGTCATCGCAACCGACGTCATGGCGATTCGACTCATCCCCGTCGGTGGCGGCCGCGTCGCATGGTGGGATGCGGGTTCCCACATCACACTGCACCTTCCGGACGGTCGCGAGCGACAGTACTCGCTGTGCGGCGACCCCACCGATCGAAGTGGTTATGACATCGCGGTGCTGGATACGCACGGCAACGATGCCGCGTCGAGTTGGATTCATGCCAACGTCACCTCAGGCATGGTGATCACGGTCAGCGGACCCCGCAACCACTTCCCCATGGTGCCCTCGAGAGAGTATCTCTTTGTCGCGGGCGGAATCGGGATCACGCCAATTCGCGCGATGATCGAGTCCGTTCCCGCCAACCGTTCATGGTCGCTCATCTATTTGGGTAAGAACAAAGAGGGGATGGGCTTTGTGTCGGAACTCGCCCGTAAGTACCCCAAGCGTGTGACGATTCACGAGTCGGAAGTTTCTGGCCGTCTTGATCTGGCGCCTATCCTCAAGTCCACGTCAGCCGACGTCTTTTGCTGTGGCCCTGAGAGCTTGATGAATCAGGTCGAGGAAACGGTGGCTGGCCCCAACGCGCACGTGGAACGATTTAGCCCGGTCGCGCGCGAAATCGAAGGCGGCGCGAAGCCGTTCGTCGTTCGACTTGCGTCAACCGGCGCAAAAGTTCCTGTCGCGGCTGACCAGACTGTGATTGACGCATTAGCCGACGCGGGCGTCCGCGTTGAGTCGTCGTGCGGCCGCGGTGTTTGTGGAACGTGTGAATTGCGCGTTGTGGATGGCCAACCAGCACACCTCGATAGCGTGATGTCCGACGCGGTCAAGGACGAGATGCACGTGTTCTACCCGTGCGTTTCCCGCTCACATTCGGCGGAATTGACGGTCGACGCTTAGTCGACGTCGAATTCGTCGTCGATCCACGCGCCGTCATCGGTGCGAAGTGTCTGCCACGCGACGTAGGCAACGCCGGCGACGAGTGCGACAGCGAATCCCGCGGCGATGAATGATCCGAGCCCAGACTTCTTTCGCGCAACGGGAATAGGTGCCGATTTGAGGTAACGACGTCCAGCAGCCAGACCAGTTGCCAAGAGGGGCGCGAGGTGTTCGGCGTATTCGCTGCGTGCACGCGGAGCGATCTCATCACGCGAATAACGAGCAGCGAGGCGTGCGGCGTCCGCGAGGATTCGACCCGCGTTGTTCAACGTGTCACCACCGGCCGAGCCGAGCTCGGCGAGTTCACGCGAATAGTTCTTGGCCATGACGCCTCCTTAGGTTTTCATTATCGCCCCCACGTCGGTCCCGTTACAACTCGAGCAGTGGGAGAATAGAGACATGTCGATCCACACCAACGTTGCCACCATCCACACCAACCACGGAGACATCCGTGTCAACCTCTTCGGGAACCACGCTCCCGTGACGGTCGAGAACTTCATCGGTCTTGCGACCGGCGCGAAGGAATGGACCCACCCGAACACGGGAGAGAAGAGCACGATCCCGTTGTACGACGGAGTCATCTTCCACCGCATCATTCGCAATTTCATGATTCAGGGCGGCGACCCGCTCGGCATGGGTTACGGCGGCCCCGGCTACCAGTTCCGCGATGAAATCCACCCCGAGTTGGCCTTCAACAAGCCGTTCCTTCTTGCAATGGCAAACGCCGGTCCGGGAACCAACGGTTCACAGTTCTTCATCACCACGGTCGAGACTCCTCACCTCCAGGGTCGCCACACGATCTTCGGTGAAGTTGCTGATGAGGCGTCGCAGAAGGTTGTCAGCGAAATCGAAGGCGTTCCGACCGGAGCACAGGACCGCCCGATTGAACCCGTCGTTATCTCGTCCATCACCGTCGAATGACCTCAGCGTCCGGCGTCTGTTACCGACACCCGAACCGCGAATCGTGGGTGCTGTGCCAGCGGTGCGGCAACACAATCTGCGGTGACTGCCAGCGTGCAGCGGCGGTCGGGTTTCACTGCCCCGACTGCGTCAAGGCCGCCGCTCCGGCCACGGCAAAAATCATTAGCGGTAACCGTCTACGCGGGGCACTCCGAGGACGCACCCCGGCGACCGTAACGCTTCTCGCGATTATCGGTTTGACCTACGCAGCCCAGTTCCTCTCGATGGACGTCGTGACGGCTTACTTGGCGTACATCCCCGAGTTGACGTGGCAGGAGCCATGGAGACTCGTCACGGCGGCCTTTGTCCACGGCGGACTTATGCACATCCTGTTCAACGGTTATTCGCTGTGGGTCATGGGTAACTTGCTCGAGCGGACCCTTGGATCAGCACGCTTCCTTGCGGTCTTTTTCGCGGCGACCATCGTAGGAAACCTCGCGGTGCTCGCATTGGGCTCGTCGAGCTTCGTAGTCGGGGCTTCTGGCGGCATTTTCGGGTTGTTTGCGGCGCTTTTCGTCGTCAACCGCGGTTTTGGCGGGAACAACGTCTCGCTCGTTGTGATCATCGGAATCAACCTTGCGCTCGGCTTCATTTTGCCGAATGTCGCCTGGGAAGCTCACGTTGGCGGCCTTGTCGCGGGTTATCTGGTCACCACGCTGTTGCAGCGATTCCGCTCGTAACAGACTTATCCACGTTGTTATCCACAGCCGTGGATAATTACACGCGTGTAAGTCGGTTTAGCGCCAGCGCGTCGTCATCAAGAAACCAACGAACATCAGGCCGAAACCGATGAGGATGTTCGAGGCACCGATACCCGGGATGGGGAATGCTGCGGCACTCACGTAGAAGGTGATGATCCACAACAACCCGATGAGCATGAAGCCGAACATGATCGGCTTGAACCACACGGGGTTCGGAGCATCGTGACGGGTGGTCTCTGCATCGCCGAGCGATGTGAGCGAGTCGCGTTCCTTCTTAGCCATGCTGACCAGCATACCGATGGTCTGTCTCGCCAAGAAACCCTCGGTACAATCGAGGTCGTGCCTGTACGTGACAAACTTCCCCGTTTCCGGTCCCCTCGAGGGGGCTCGCGGAGCACGCGCGTACCGTTCACCATCGCGCTCCGGCGGAGGGTCGAAAAAATCCGCCGCTTCCGGTTTACGCGTCGATCGGTAGACAACATCATCGGCGTGTTCGGCGAATTGTTGATGACCGCCGGCGTTTTTGTGCTTCTGTTCCTCGGGTGGCACGTCTGGTACAACGATGTCGTTTCCGGAATTGCGCAAGACAATGCGGGCGCTTCCCTAGCGGAACAGTGGAACGACGTGCCCATCACTATTCCAGAGTTCGATCGCACCGCGGGGACGTCTGAAGGCGTGGCACTCGCACCAACCCCGCCCGTGACACCGTCGGGCGCGCCGGCCGAACGCTTCGCGACGATGCTCGTCCCGCGATTTGGCCCAACGTTCGAGCGACCCATTGCAACCGGAATTGACCCCAAGACTGTTCTCAACGTTCGCGATGCCGGTATCGGCTTCTATACGCAGTCGGATGAACTCGGCGAAATTGGAAACTTCGCGGTGGCGGGTCACCGAACGACGTATGGCGCCCCGTTCGGCGACATTGCCGAGCTTCGAATCGGAGACCGCATCTATATCGAGACGGACGCTGGTTGGTACGTCTACCGTTTCCGCAACCTCGAATACGTTTGGCCGAACAACACCCGCGTTCTCAAACCGGTTCCCGAGTCTTCGGTCAAGGCAAAAGACCGAATCCTCACGATGACAAGTTGCCATCCGAAGCTGTCCGCTGCGGAACGCGTCATCGCCTACTCGGTGTTTGAAACGTTCGTCCCCCGTGAACTCGGTGCACCCTCCGAGGTTGCGGCAATCAAGGCAGCAGGTTAGTCGATGTACGCAGCACTGTGGCGAATTCTTCCCGGCGCTCGTTGGGTCAAGATTCTGACGCTCGTTGTAATGCTCATTGCGGTGTTGTCTGTTGCTGTTGAGTGGGTATTCCCCTGGGTCGCCGCAACGTTCATCCAACCGGACACCGTGGTCGAACCGTGACGAAGATTTTCGTTCTCGATAACTACGACTCTTTCGTTTATACGCTCGCGGGATATTTGCGCCAACTGGGTGCTGAGGTTGATGTCGTTCGCAACGACGCGTTCCCCGAAGCCGACCTGGCGGAGCGACTTGAGGGTTACGACGGAATTCTCGTGTCACCGGGACCGGGAAACCCGAGCCAGGCCGGACTGTCGATACCGTTGATCCATTTCGCGCGAGAGCACGGGATTCCCCTCTTCGGAGTGTGCCTCGGGCACCAAGCGATCGCGGAAGCCCTTGGTGGCATCGTGACTCATGCCGAAGAACTCATGCACGGCAAGACGAGCCGGGTGACCCATGTCGATTCACCGCTCTTTGACGGCGTGCCCAACCCCTTCACCGCGACGCGCTATCACTCGCTCGCTGTCGTGGACGGAACAACTCCTGACGAACTGCGCATCACCGCTCGAACCGAGGGCGGGGTCATCATGGCGCTCGAACACGTCAGTGAACCGTTGTGGGGCGTTCAGTTCCACCCAGAATCGGTTCTGACCGAGGGTGGATACACGATGTTAGGGAACTGGCTCGAGACCACCGGTTTGACCGGTGTCAGCACACTTGCGCGGACGCTCAGCCCGTTGATGTCGCTGGACTAGCCCGCGCAGTAAACCAGCGTGATTGACTGACGTTGGGGACCGTCACCGGGCCGAATCGATTGTGACTTGACGACAGAGCCACCACAACTGGTGTCCGTCGTGACATTGACCTGGTACTGAACCGTGACGGCCTCGAGAAGTTCTTTCGCCTTCTGAATCGATTTTCCGACAACATCCGGAACCTTGACAAGTCCCGTCGAGATCACAAGGTCGATTGGCTCGCCAGCCGCGAGTTCGGTTCCGGGAACCGGAGTCGCGCTGATGACACCATTCTTTTCGACCGTCGCCGAATAATCCTTGGTCACCGTTCCAAGGACAAAGCCGGCCTCCTCAATCAAGGCAGTCGCCTTGTCGAGCGTGGTCAGACCAATATCGGGAACTGCTTGCAACTCTGGACCGGTGGACTCAACAATCGTGATGACTTCACCCGCTGCGACTCGAATGCCAGCTTCGGGAGAGGTCGAAATCACAACGCCGGCTGGGACGGTGTCGCTCGACGCAGATGCATGCTTCACGACAAGGCCGAGGTCTGTCATCATCGCTTCTGCTTCGGAATACTGTTTGAGAGCGACTGCCGGAATTTCAATTGCCATGCTGGTGACGCCGGGAGCACCACCCAGAGTCAGCACCCAGAACATCATTCCTGCAACCACACTGGCCACAACAACCACGGCGGCGGACACCGTGAGAATCCACTTCATGGTCTTCGCTTGAGGAGGCGTATCACTCGACAGTGACTCGCGAATTTCAGACAGATCCATCGTCGGTGGCTTTCCAGATGATTGCGGTTGTGACGGTGCAGCCGCCGCAGGGCGGTTCACTGACGATTCTACAGTTTCGGGCGTAACGTCCACGCGAGGAGCCGGCCCCGTACCGGTCAGGTTCTTGATTCCGCGAAGTGCGGCGGCAAAGTCAGCGGCCGACCCGTACCGAAGCGTGCGATCCTTCTCCAATGCAGTCGCAATAATGACGTCGAGCTCTGGCGATAATTCCGGACGACGGCTACGCGCGCGAGGGGCCGTTTGGGTGACGTGCTGGAACGCGACAGCGACAGACGTGTCGCCGGTAAATAGCGGTGTGCCGGTGACCATCTCGAACAGGACGACAGCGGTGGAATACAGGTCGCTGCGGCCATCGATGATCTCGCCCTTCGCCTGTTCCGGCGAGAAATACTGCGCCGTCCCGACAATCGCACTCGGGTCGTTCGTGGGGTCTTCGATTGCTTGCGCAATTCCAAAGTCACACACCTTGACGAGCCCGGTCGGGGTGACCATGACGTTACCCGGCTTGATGTCGCGGTGAATAATTCCAGCACGGTGAGATTCATCCAGCGCATCGAGAATTCCCAACGTGATGTGCACGGCGACCTTCGGTTCGAAAGGACCGTTGTCCATCAGTTTGCGCAGGATCTTGCCGTCGATGTACTCCATGACGATGAATGGAATTGGCGTCTCAGTTGACGCGGCGGGAATCAGTTCCTCGCCGGCGTCATACACGCGAACGATGCTGGGGTGGCCCATCGTGCTGACGGCGTGAGCCTCGCGCTGGAATCGCTTACGCGACTCCTTGTCGATTGCGACCTCCGGACGCAACGCCTTGATGGCGACGCGTCGTTGAAGGCGAGTGTCTGTGCCGAGATAGACGTTCGCCATCCCGCCGCGACCGATGAGGTGCTCCGGACGGTATCGCCCGCCGAACTGGAAGCCCGAGGTGAGGACACTGTCGAGCCCACTTCGCGAGGGGGTAGGGGAATCATTCAACGGGGACCACCAAATCATCAGAGGGGTTAGACGACAACGAGCCACACTTGACGACGTACGACACGCGAACCTCGTTTGTGTCGTTGTCAATCACGATGGAACCGCTCGTCACAGCGGGACCGAACGTTCCGCCACTAGAGACCGTTCCACCCGTGGCGGTGAGGATGTAGTTCTTGAGCGCAAAGCCCGTTGGGCACTGTGCGTAGGTCGGCCAGGACACGGTGATGGTGGATCCGGCGGTGTACGGTCCCGTGCTGACGGTCAGTTCACCCGGTGCCGCGGGTGTGGGAATCGCGTCGTAGAAATACACGGCGACGAGGGTGTTGAGCGGCAGCGAACCGACGGGGTTCACCCGGTAGGCCGTTCCCACGAGATCTGCGGATTCCGGGATGTTCCCGACAACCGCGTCCAACCGCAAGCCCTGGCTTTCCAACAGGTCTCTCACCTGGTTTTCGGTAAGCCCGATGAGCTCTGCTTCGACAACCGTGACGCGTCCGTCCGTCGTCGGAGTCGCCGACGGTTCGGCCGATGAGGAGGTGGACGGGGATGCCGACGGGTTCGGTTGCGTGATGAAGCGCCCAATGAGCCCAATTGCTGTACCGACGATGACAAGAGCAAGGACCGACGCCAGGGCGATGACTTGCCATGGCAACTTCTTTCGCGGCGGACGAGCCGGTTTCGGCATGTCTTCTGGCGCAATCGATACCGGGATGATGCGTGTGGTCATGTCCTCATCGTTGTCGTCGAGGATGTCATCGTTGTGGTCAACGGTCGGCACGAGAGCCAGCGCTTCGCCGAACCGGCCGCGCGAAATCGCCACTGCCGCGCGCGCCAAGTGTTGAGCAGAGGCCGGACGCAATTCGGGCTTCTTGGCCAGGCAACTGAGTACGAGGTTGCGGACGGGAAGCGGGATGTTCTCGGGCAACGGCGGCGGCGGGTTTTTGATGTGCGCCATCGCGATGGACACCTGGGACTCACCCGTGAACGGACGCCGGCCGGCAAGGGCTTCGTAAGCAACGATGCCGAGCGAGTAGATGTCTGTCAGCGGACTTGCCGTCTTGCCCGACGCCTGTTCTGGCGACAGGTATTGAACCGTTCCCATCACCTGTCCGGTCGCAGTGAGCGGGACCTGGTCGGCGGCGCGCGCAATACCGAAGTCAGTGATCTTGACGCGACCGTCCGGCGTGATCAGCAGGTTGCCCGGCTTGATGTCTCGGTGCACGAGCCCCGCTTCGTGGGCGGCGTGAAGTGCGGATGATGTCTGGGCCATGATGTCGAGAACACGTTCGGCCGACAGGATTCGCTCACGCTCGAGGATGACCGACAGAGCCTCGCCGGGAACCAACTCCATGACGAGGTACGCGCTTCCTTCTTCTTCACCGAAGTCGTAGACGCCGGCGATTCCTTCGTGGTTCACGAGCGCGGCGTGACGTGCTTCGGCACGGAATCGCTCGCGGAACGCCTTGTCCGAGACATACTCTTCCTTGAGAATTTTAATCGCGACACTGCGTTCGATCACGGTGTCGACGGCATGCCAGACCTCACCCATGCCACCGATGGCAAGGCGATTCTTCAGTTCGTATCGACCACCGAACGTCTGCCCTACTTGAGGTCTCATTGTGACAACACCGCCTTCATAATTGCGCGCGCAATGGGTGCCGCAACGCTATTGCCCGACCCCGATTGACCGAGTCCGCCACCGTCCGCCACCATGACAGTGACGACAATCTGCGGGTCTTCTGCGGGGGCAAAACCGGTGAACCACAGCGTGTACGGCTCACCGTCTCCGTTTTCCGCTGTGCCCGTCTTTCCTGCAACAGCAATGCCAGCAATCTGTGCGTTTGATGCGACGCCGTTGCTGACGTTGTTGATCATCATCTGAACGAGTGTGTTTGCCGTTTCCACCGAAATGGGGGTGCTGTATTCCGACGCTTCGAAGGTCGTGAGCGGGGAAAGGTCGGGAGCGAGCACTGAGTCAACCACGGTGGGCTTCATCAGCTTTCCACCGTTCGCAATCGCGGAAGTCACCATTGCGATTTGTAGCGGCGAGACCTTGACGTCGAATTGCCCGAACGACGAGAGCATCAACTGCGCATCATCCATTCCCGACGGGTAGACCGACGGTGTAGCAGCCATCGGGATCTCGATCGTCGCGCCGAAACCGAACTTTTCCGCGTAGTCACGGAGGGTGTTCTCACCGACCAGTTGACCGATTTCCGCGAACGGGATGTTGCACGAGCGCATCAACGCTTCGGCAATGGTGACGGTCTCGGCCTTGCCGCATTTTCCGCCACCCGAGTTGCGAATGGTCGAGGTGCTGAGCGGAAGAACCAGCTTTGCTGGGTTGGCGACGGTCGACGACGTCGTCATTGCGCCGGAATCCAATGCGGCCGCCGCCACCACAAGTTTGAACACGGAGCCTGGGTGGAACAGCGTCGACGCGATTGCACGATTATCGAGGGGCGAATTGCTCGAGTCGAGCAGGCTTTGGTACGTGGCCGCGGCCTTATCGGCATCATGTGACGCCATGTCGTTGGGGTCGAAAGAAGGTGTGCTGACGAGCGCCAAGATTTCGCCCGTCTTGGGGTTGAGCGCAATCGCCGCCCCCGTCAGGTCGCCCAGGGCATCGCGGGCAGCCTGTTGAACACTCGGATTGAGCGTCAGTCGAACAGATGCTCCGCGTGCGTTGGTTCCCGTCACGAGGGCGAGCACCTGGTCGAAGAATTGTGCGTTCGACTGTCCGCTCAATTGGTCGTTCATCGCAGCCTCTAACCCGGTCAGTCCCTGGTTGATTGAGTAAAAGCCGGTGACGGGCGCATAAAGACCACCGCCCTCGTAGGTGCGCTGATAGGTATACACATCGTCTGAGGGAACGGATTCCGCAATGTTGGTCGTTCCTACAATGATCGAGCCACGTTCAGCTGAGTAGCTGTCGTAGAGCGTTCGAACGTTGCGAGGGTCCACGCGAAGGTTGTCGACCTGGAACACCTGGATGACGGTCGTTGATGCAAACAGCGTGCTGAACAATACGAGGATGCCGAAGCTGACACGGCGAAGTTCCTTCATCATGCGTCATCACCTCGATCGCGTTGTTGACGGACGGTGTCGCTCAGGCGAAGTAACAGCGCGACGATTATCCAGTTCGCAACCAATGACGATCCGCCCGCGGCGAGGAACGGAGTGGTCAGACCCGTGACCGGGATGACGCGCGTGACGCCACCGATAACAATGAACACCTGAAGTGCAATGACGAACGTCAAGCCAACCGCGAGTAGGCGACCGAAGTCGTCGGCTCCGTTGATTCCGATGCGCATTCCACGCGAGATGAACAGCAAGTACAGGCACAGGATGGCGAAGACGCCGACGAGACCCAGTTCCTCACCGAGACTCGCGACGATGTAGTCCGATTCGGCGAGCGGGGTGATGTTGGGGTGTCCCGCACCGAGACCTGTACCGATGACGCCGCCAGACGCGAAGCCGAACATTCCTTGAACCAGTTGGTAGGACCCGCCAACCGCATCGTAAATTTCGGGGTTGAACGAATCAAGCCACGCGTCGAAGCGACCTTCGACGTACGTCAGGAATCGGCTGGCGACGAGAGCTCCGGCACCGAACAAACCGCCACCGACGACGAACCAGATGGCTCGACCCGTTGCGACGTACATGAGGACGAGGAACAGTCCGAAATACAGAAGCGAGGTTCCCATGTCGCGCTGGAAGATGAGTACCATCATCGCGACCATCCACACGACGAAGATCGGGCCGAGGTCCTTGACCTGCGGCCAGCGCACACCAAGGAATTTTTTCCCCACCATCGACAGCGAATCGCGGGCCGTGACGAGATAACCCGCAAAGAAAAGCGCCAGCGCAATCTTGCCGATTTCACCGGGCTGGAAGGACACGATTCCGAGGTTCACCCACAGGCGCGCGCCGTTGATGGTGACACCGATGAACGGGATGAGCGGCATAACCAGTAACACAATTCCCGTCGCCATCCACACATAGCGATAGCGCTGCAAGACGCGATGGTTTCGAACCATAACGATGACACCGATGGCGACCACCGTGGCGATGGCGGTCCACACCATCTGACGTGTTGCCTGAGATTGCCAGCCCGTCAGCCCGTTGGCAATGTCGAGTCGGTGAATCATGGCAATTCCGAGCCCGTTGAGCAGAGTGACAATGGGCAGGATTAGCGGGTCGGCGTCTCGCGCCACGAAGCGCTGGGCGACGTGCATGGCCAGAACGATTGCGCCGAGTCCGAGCGAAAGACCGATGATCGATACGTTGAGGTGACCGGTCGCGCCCAGGTCGACAAGGGCAAGAGCCGACGACGTGATGATCATGGCGAAGAGGATGAGCGTCGCTTCGAGGTTTCGAAGTTTGGTCGGGATTTTCAACCGAAGCAGAAGCTGTTCGGTGATGGTCGAATTATCGAGGCTACTGAGTGGCGCTGACATTTCGAATCCTTGTGACGACTTCGAGAGCCGCGTTGTAACTGTCAACGGGGATGGTGACGTCGACGGCATGGCGCAAATACTGCGGCAACGTCGTCATGGCGATGTCGGTGTCTTGTTCGATCGAATTGAGGTTGAGCCCACCGATTTCTCCCGCAACACCACGATAAATAACAACCGAGTCGCCGTCGCTCCCGACGTAGAACTGCGATTGGGTCCAGAAGTAACCCCAGATTGCGAACCCAGTGACGAGAGTCAGCGCGATTCCGAAGTACGTTCCCCAGCGAAGCCGGCGCCGTACCGCCCGCTTTTTGTCTTCGGCGATGATGGTCTCGAGAAAGTCGGGTGTCGCGAACGTTTCTGCTTCGCCGAGTCCCGCGTATGAACCGAAGATCCCGGTGATTTTGGGAAGGCGCTTGGTGACGGCGTCGAAGATCAGTGGCTGCGCAGCCGCCCCAACCAAAATCGGTCGTGATGCCGCACTGACGTTTGTTTCGTTGACTCCCGCAATGACGACGGTGACATTGTCGGGGGCTCCGCGGTCCAGGGCCGCTTCAATCAGTTTCGTGCTCGCCGACGAGGCGTCGGGGGTTTCGCGCATGATCTGCGCAACAACATCGTCGGGAACATATCCGCACAACCCGTCGGAGCACATGAGCCACCGGTCGCCTGGTTCGGTTTCGAGAATGTACGTGTCGACGTCGGGGTTGGTGTCAAAATCTCCGAGCACACGCATGAGCACGTTGCGGCGCGGGTGCACCGCCGCCTCTTCCGCTGTGATTCGGCCTGTCTCCACAAGCTTCTGAACGAAAGTATGGTCCGTCGTGATTTGTTCGAGCTTCTTGTTGCGGAACAGGTAGATGCGTGAGTCGCCGATGTGAGCGATGACGACCTTGTCGTCGTGACGAATCATCGCGCTGACCGTCGTTCCCATGCCCTGCAGGTCCGGGTGGTCGCGAACTGCATCCGACAATTCCTGTGCGCTGTGCTTTACCGCATCGACAAGTGTTTCCTGAGCAACCGAAATCGACTCGAATCTCTCGTCGGCGACGGCCGTGATCGCTTGGGTTGCGAGCGAACTCGCGACGTCGCCACCGGCGTGCCCGCCCATGCCATCGGCGACCATGAAGAGGTGCGTTCCCGCGTATCCGGAGTCCTGATTGCTCATTCGGATTCGACCGACGTGGCTTGCCGCCGCCGTGAGAACGCGTGCGTCCATTACGGCCTCAGTTCAAAGATGGTCGAGCCGATGGAGACGGGCGTGTACAGCGGAACCGGGGTCGGAACGCTGACACGT
This sequence comes from Actinomycetota bacterium, assembly GCA_046049745.1. Taxonomy (GTDB): domain Bacteria; phylum Actinomycetota; class Actinomycetes; order Actinomycetales; family Microbacteriaceae; genus MWH-TA3. The sequence continues at coordinate 14,046 of JBJOQU010000038.1, forward strand.
TGATTGTTGACGAACGTGCCGTTGGTCGAGGAAAGGTCCTGGATGACCCAGTCGCCGTTCCACAACTGCAGGCGAGCGTGGTTCGTTGATGTGTATTCGTCGCGAATGACAAGTCCCGATTGTGCGCTTCGCCCGATCGTCAACTGGTCGGCGTCAAGTGGGATTTCGAGGCCTTCCCGTGCCCCGGCGGTGATAACGAGCGTCCTCGCTGGGTCCGTGTTCGCGGGTGTGTCCACCGGAGGGATGAAAGTCGGCGCTTGAGCGGCCGGATTGATGGTGATGTCCGGCGCGGTTCGTTCCCCGCGACGCGTGTAATGACCGAACAAGTCACTGCGCAGGGCGAACACGACGGCGAAGACGAAGATCCACAAAATGGCGAGGAATCCGAAGCGCAAGACGAACAGGGTTAGTTCACTCATGCGGTTACCCCCGGCAGGATCCTGAAGACGAGACGAGTCCCGCCGATTTCGATGACGTCACCTTGCTCGAGAGGCGAGACGGTGATTCGCTGCCCGTTGAGCAGAGTGCCGTTGGTTGATTGCAGATCTTCGACTCCGGCGGCCTTGCCGTTCCAGATGACACGGGCGTGGTTGCGCGAAGCGCCGCCGTCATTGATGACGACTGTTGCCGTTGCACCGCGCCCGATGATGGATTCCATCTCGGTGAGGTAAACCGTCGTGCCGTTGACCTCGAGTGCCGGCTGCCACTGGGCAACGGCGTCGAGCGCTTGAGAAGTGACTCGGACGACACCATTCGGGATGTCGGCAGCCGCGGCCAGACCCACGGTGACCGGTGCCGCGAAAGAATAACGCTGACGGTTCGCGTAATCGCGCACGGCCTCAACCAACTCGGCAATGAGGACCGCGCCGTGAGCATTCAACTGGCTGAAGTCCTGTGCAGACAAACCGACGGTGTACGAGTGCGGCGCAAGGATTCGATCGCGTTGAACCACGACTGCTCGGGAGTCGAGTTCGCGCTTGAGGGCCGCGACGATTTCGATCGGTTGGACTCCGCCACGGAAGGATTTAGCGAACGCGCCACTGACGAGCTTCTCCAGACCACGTTCAACGTTGTCGAGCAAACCCATCGAAAGACCCCCTACGGCGATGGCTCAAGTCTATTCTTTGGGCCAGCCCAAGCCTGTTGCGACAGGGCTTCGGCGCCTGTTTCCCGCGTGATAGCCTTGACGAGTTCGTTCAACGACGGGCGCAAGTGGCGGAATGGCAGACGCGCTGGCTTCAGGTGCCAGTGCCCGTAAGGGCGTAGGGGTTCAAGTCCCCTCTTGCGCACCACCTCTCGGGAATGATTTTCCCCTCCTTCGATGTGGATTCGGTGAGAGGATGACAACATGAGCACAACCGATTAC
>JBJOQU010000039.1:0-4960 GCA_046049745.1 Actinomycetota bacterium
ATGACGGGTCCGTCGATGGCGACCCGCAAAAGAACAAGACCACTTCGGCCGCCCGACTGACGTTCGCCGAGGACGTCGCCTTCGCGTCGGAGCTCAAGGTCTTTTTGGGCGAGCTCGAATCCATCGAGAGTCGAAGCCACCGCGTCGACCCGTTCACGCGCGAGCGTTCCGTCCTCGGCGGAAGTCACGAACAGTGCGAGCCCTGGCAGACCCCCTCGACCAACACGGCCGCGCAACTGGTGGAGTTGGCTGACGCCGAATCGATCGGCATCAAGCACGACCATGGTCGATGCGTTGGGAACGTCAACTCCCACCTCGATGACGGTTGTTGCGACCAGAACGTCAATCTCGCCAGTCGCGAACGCACGCATCGTCGCGTCCTTTTCGTCGCCGGACATTCGCCCGTGAAGCGCCTCAACACGTCGCCCTGGCAGAGCGGCGCGAGCAATGGGCAGTGTCTCTGTCACGGAATGCCGTGGAGTGGCGACGGGGGCGTCGTCCAGCAATTCCGCCTCGGAGTCATCGGTCGTCGCGTCAATCGCCGAACAGACAACGAAGCCCTGACGTCCCAGGGCCAGTTCCTCTGCGAGCCTGCTCCACACCCGCGGCCACCAACCGGGCTTGTCGGCGAGAGGGACTACGTGTGATTCGATTGGCGCGCGACCGACGGGCATCGTTCGAATCGTCGAAATGTCGAGATCGCCGAATACCGTCATCGCCACCGTTCGAGGGATCGGCGTCGCGGTCAGGACGAGGGTGTGAGGGGACGTGCCCTTCTGGCGAAGTGTGTCGCGCTGTTCGACGCCAAATCTGTGCTGCTCGTCGATGACGACCAAGGCAAGGTCGTTGAATTGAACCGAAGCAGATAACAGGGCGTGTGTGCCGATGACAAATCGCGCGGCGCCGCTGGCGATGGCGAGGTTGGCGCGCTTCTTCTCGGCCGCGGGCAGACTGCCGACGAGGAGTGTCGGGTTGAGGTCGTCCGCCAGAGCGCCGAGTGTCGCGACGATGGAGCGGGCATGTTGGGTTGCAAGGACTTCGGTCGGCGCAATCAGCGCAGCCTGTCCCCCGTCTTCGATTGCCGTCAACATTGCACGGATGGCAACGAGCGTCTTTCCCGAACCGACCTCTCCCTGAACGAGTCGGTGCATGGGATGCGCCTGTGCCATGTCGGCATCAATCTCGGCGCCGACGGACTTCTGGTCGGGAGTCAGTTCATACGGCAACGCCGAATCGAACGCCGTACGCAGCGCGGCAGGGGTTCGCGGAACCGAGGCGGCAGCTTTAGATCGCGCACGGTCGCGAAGGAGTGCCGTCTGGACGAGGAACGCCTCGTGGAAACGAAGTGTCTCGCGGGCAGTCCGCCAATCAGCGTGAACCTCCGGTCGGTGGATGGCCAACAGTGCGTCGCGCAGGGACAGAAGTTTGTTGTCCCGACGTACCGACTCGGGAATCGGGTCGGCGAGTTCGGGCAACACATCGAGAACGACCCCAAGGGACTTGGCAATCTGCCAGGACGCGACGGTGCTCGTCGCCGGATAAATGGGAATCGGCGTCGAGGCCCACTTCGCAGCAAGTTCGTCGCTGACTTCCGCTTCCGCGTCGAACAACTCGTAATCGGGGTGTGTCAGTTGGCGAGCACCGCGGAAGTCGGTGACCTTGCCCGCGAAGATGCCGCGCGCACCTGGACGCAAGTCCCGCGCGCGCCAGGCCTGATTGAAGAACGTGAGCGACAAACGCCCTGTTCCGTCGGTCAGAATGACTTCAAGCAGCGACCCCTTCCGACCGTTCATCGGTCGGTTGTTGACGCGAACCACCTCAGCGACAATCGTCACCGACTCATCGAGCGGCAAGGCATCGAGTGCGCTCAGTTCGCCGCGCTCGGCATAGCGACGGGGGTAATGTCCGAGAAGACCGCCAACGGTGTCGTAACCGAATGCGCGCGACAGGGCCTTGGCCGTCTTCTCACCGAGCAACTGCACAAGCGGCAGGTCGCGGAAGTCGGCGGGTTCGGGCACACGCTCACGCTACCGTTGAGCCCCCACGTTTCCGACGATTGGCAGTGGCGCCGATAGCCTTAACTCGTGACGAGAATCATTGCGGGAACCGCCGGTGGGCGAACTATCGCGGTCCCGCCGTCGGGAACCCGCCCAACGAGCGATCGCGTCCGCGAGGCGATTTTCTCGCGCGTCGAATCGCGGACGGACATCATGGGTGCGCGCGTGCTCGACCTGTTTGCGGGAAGCGGCGCGTTAGGGCTCGAAGCCGCATCACGCGGGGCGTCCCGTGTCGACCTTGTCGACAACTCGGACAAAGCCGTTGCCGTGATGAATAAGAACATCGCCACGATCCAGTCGTCGGTTCCGAACGCAGCGATGAAGGCACACCGCGTGTCGACGGTCGCTTTTCTCGAAGCGTCAATCGCCGAGTGGGACATCGTGTTCATCGATCCGCCGTATGACCAGGGCAACTCGGTGCTCGAGCGCACTCTGGAACTGCTTCTGCCGCGTCTCGCCGAGGACGCTCTCGTTGCGGTCGAGAGGTCAACCCGTGACGACGAACCAACGTGGCCCGAGGGATACGACGTGCTGACGCCCAAGGCGTATGGCGAGACGACCGTCTACTGGTTGTCGGTCGAATAGTCCGAGAACGGATCCCACCCACCACGTGCGTCGAACGGAACTCCGTCGACCATGACCCCCTCACCGGGAGCAACTCGTCCGATGACTCGAAAGCCAGCCGGCAAAGTCGCGCGCGGCGGGAAACAAGCCAACATCGCGTGGTCCTCGCCGCCGGTCAGGGCGTCAATCGATCCGACAGCCGCGAGATCGAAATCGATTGCAACACCACTCGCGGTTGCGATTCGGCGCGCGTCTAGAACCAAACCGTCAGAGACATCCATCATTGCGCTGGCGCCGGCGAGTGCAGCGGCACGACCAGCCGCAATGGGTGGTTCCGGGCGCAGTTGAGCGGCAATGTCGATCGGGTGTGACGCCCATAGTTGCGCGACTACAGCAGGGTCCGGGACGCCATGCGGCAGTGCGTTCGTCAGCAAGAGGTCAAGACCGCGCTTGGCGCCCCCCAGTTCGCCCGCGACAGCGACCTGGTGCCCGATCTGAGCGCCCGATCGTGTGACGGGTTCGACACCGTCGAATTCCCCTGTTGCCGTGACCGCGAGCATCACTACGGGTCCGTGTGACAGGTCGCCGCCGACAACGCCGCAACTGGGTGCAAGAACAGCAACGGCATCACGGAAACCGCGTGCGATGTCCTCGACGAAAGTAACCAGCGTCGTTGCTGGCGCAGCGAGACCGACGACGAGAGCCGTTGGAGTCGCACCCATCGCCGCAATGTCAGCCAGGTTGGTCGCGCACGCTTTCCAGCCGACGTCATATCCGGTTGACAAGCCGACGATGAAGTCGGGTCCTTCGATCATGAGGTCGGTGGTCAACGGAACATGTCCTCCGGGGACGTTGATGACCGCGCAGTCGTCGCCTGGTCCGAGGATTGTCCGAGACGACTCGGGAAGCAGCGGAAAGATGCGCGCGAGAGTCGCGCCTTCGCCCAGGTCGCCGATAGTTTCCGCAGAACCGCTCATGGAACAACGGTAGCCTGAAAGCGATGTTTGCACGTCTCGCTATCCCCAGTCTCGCCCTGGTCACGTTGTTGACCGGCTGTGCGAGCGCGGTACCGTTGCAGCCTGCGGAGGACGCGAACGACCCGGCCTGCGCCGAGGTCATGGTCCGACTTCCCGATTCCGTCGCAGGCATGTCTCGTCGCACGACGAACGCGCAATCGACCGGCGCGTGGGGAGAGCCCGCCGCGGTCATCCTGCGCTGTGGCCTTCCAGAAACCGGTCCGTCCGAACTTCCGTGTTTCACCGTGAACGGAATCGACTGGCTGCGCGACGATTCGAAGGCGCCGATCTACACGTTCATCACGTTCGGGCGTTCCCCCGCGACGGAACTCGTGGTCGATTCCGACAGCGCGAGCGGTGTAGACGCCGTTGACGCTGTCGGCACGGCTGTCGGGGCAATCCCCGCGACGTCGAAGTGCCTGTCGTCCGAGGACGTTTTCGGCGACTAAAGGCCGAGAAGTTTGGCGGAAATGCCGCCGGCGGCGCGAAGTGCGACGCCCCCACCGTGGCCTGCCTGTGGGAACACTACTCGGCGGTCGCGCGCTTCGGTGAGAGCATCCCGAAGCACGGTCAACGCCGGGTGCTGAGGCGCCCACAAGTACAACGACAAAGCGCCCGGGATTGAATTGACCTCGTTGACGAACAGCTCGCCCGACCCCTCATCGAGCAACAAGTCGACACGGACAATTCCGGTCAAGCGGGTCACGTCGGCAACGGCCTTTGCCAGTTCGGTGGCCTTGTCATGGATTGGGGCGGGATAGTTTGCCGGGAATTCGCGTGGCGCACTGGACAAGCCTGCTTCAGATCCCGAACCGCCAGCAAGGTACTTCTCGGCGTAAGAGTAAAGACCGGACTCGCCCCCGCCACGGAGGGGTTTTTCGAGGTCCGTCATTTCGAGCGCGGGGAAAGTGCGGAAGCCGATATTGAGGTCGACAAGTTCCGGACGGTACGGCTCGAGGACTGCACCGTTCTTGAGGTGCGGCGAGTTCTTAGCGAGGGCACGTGCTGTCGCTAGGTCGTCGGCGATCTCGATGCCGATTGACGAACCACCGAACCGCGGTTTGACGATGTAAGGACCAGCGAATCCAGGGTCTACGGTGTCAGAGACCGCGCGTCGTTGAAGAGTCGGGATGCGGGCGGATTCCATCAACCCACCAAATGCCAGCTTGTCCATCCCGACCGCACCGGCGAACAATGTCGACCCGGTTGCAGGAATACCCATCGTGTCGAAAATTGCTGCGGCCCCACCGCCTTCGCCGATTCCACCGTGGAAGCAAAGCAGGGCAGCGTCAATGTCGAGAACACCAGAGCCGAACGACTTCT
>JBJOQU010000040.1:0-2810 GCA_046049745.1 Actinomycetota bacterium
CAAGAGTTGTATTCGGTCGAGGGGCTTGCCCGCGTCGACATCCTGTGTTGTGACAAGACGGGGACGATTACCGATGGCGAGATTGCATTCGACGCGTTCCACGAGATCCAGGCCCCGCCCCTCGGTGCACAGTCCGCGATGGTCGTGTTAGGGCTCTTCGCTCATGACCCCAACGCCAACAGCACTGCGACCGCATTGCGCAAGGGTTTCGACCACATTCCCGTTCCGGTGAGCTCGGCCATCGCTTTTTCGTCTGTGCGTAAATGGTCGTCGGTCACGATGGGCAGACACACGTGGGTGTTCGGCGCCCCCGACATTGTGTTCGATTCCTCGCAGGCGCACGCTTTCGCTCGCAGTCGCGCGATGGAGTTCGCCGAGGACGGACTTCGTACCCTCGCCCTCGCCGTGTCCGTCGACGGGGTCGTCACGGAGTCGTCTCTGCCGGCTATCTTGCAGCCCGTTGCCCTTGTCACGTTCAGTGAACGTGTCCGCGACGATGCCCGTGACACTCTCGCCTATTTCCGCGAACAAGGCGTCGACATTCGCATCATTTCGGGCGACAACCCTGCGACGGTCGCCTCAGTCGCACGGCGTGCAGGACTCGACGTCGGCGACGCGATCGATGCCCGCACCCTTCCCACCGAGATCGAGGCGCTCGCAGACGTTCTCGAAACCCACCGCGTCTTTGGCCGGGTGACCCCTGAACAGAAGAAGTTCATGATGGCGGCGATGCAGTCGCGGGGACACGTCGTGGCGATGGTGGGTGACGGTGTCAACGACGCTCTCGCCCTCAAGCACGCCGACCTCGGAATCGCCATGGGCTCTGGTGCGGCCGCGACCAAAGCGGTTTCCAACCTCATCCTGCTCGACGGACGGTTCTCGGCTCTGCCCGGTGTCGTCGACGAGGGGCGCAAGGTAATTGCCAACATTGAAAGACTTTCGCGGCTTTTCCTGACCAAGACTGTCTGGGCGATGATGCTCGCCGCCGTCTTCGGCCTCACGTTGGTGTCGTTCCCGTTCGAGCCTCGGCAATTGTCCGCCATCGACTCGTTCACGATTGGTGTTCCCTCGTTCCTACTTGCACTCTTGGCAAACTCGCGGCGATACGAGCCCGGTTTTCTGCGACGGGCACTCGCATTTTGTGTTCCCGCCGGTGTCATCACCGCTGTGACGGTTCTCGCCGTCGACTGGTCTATCCGGGCAGACGGAACGTGGGCCCTCGCCGAATCACAAACCGCCATTGCCCTGCTGTTGGGAATGACCGGTCTTTGGGTCTTGACCACGTTGTCTTTCCCGCTCTCGCCTGCACGAATCGGCATCCTCGTCGGGATGGTCGTCATGGCGGCTGGCGTGTTCCTGGTCACACCCATCGCCGACTTCTTCGGATTCGCGACACTGTCACTCGACCGATTCGGGCCCGTCTTTCTCGCGGGGCTTGCGGCGAACGCCCTCATCGCCGTCGTCGCGAGAATCGTCGAGCGCCGGGTCGCGAACACCGCGGTTCGATAGACTCGTGAGGTTGCGCGGGTACCCCGCGACCCACCACCACACCGCAAGGGATTAGCCATGTCTGAGTTCACATTCCTCAAGGGAGACGCCAATTGGTGGCGTCAGGCCGTTGTCTATCAGATCTACCCCCGGTCGTTCAAGGACGCCAACGGTGACGGCATCGGTGACCTCCGTGGAATCATTTCGAAGGTCCCGTATCTCTCGAGCCTCGGCATTGACGCGGTGTGGATGAGCCCGTTCTACCCTTCGGCGCTCGCCGACGGTGGGTATGACGTTGACGACTATCGCGACATCGACCCCCGAATCGGAACTCTCGCCGAGTTCGACGAACTGATTGACGAACTTCACAAGGCCAACATTCGCCTCATCGCAGATATCGTCCCCAACCACAGCGGTTCGGGTCACGTGTGGTTCCAGGAGGCACTCAAGGCTGCGCCTGGTTCACCGGAGCGCGACCGTTACATTTTCCGTGACGGCAAGGGCGAGAACGGCGAGATTCGCCCCAGCGAGTTGTCGAGCCACTTCGGCCCGACCGCGTGGACGCGCGTCACCGAGCCGGACGGCACCCCCGGCCAGTGGTACATGCACTTGTTTGCATCGGAACAGCCGGACTGGAACTGGGACAACCCCGAAGTGCGCGCCGATTTTGAGAAGACGATCCGTTTCTGGTGTGACCGAGGTGTCGACGGTTTCCGCGTCGACGTTGCGCACGCACTAATCAAGGACCTCGCTGATGGCCACCTGCCGGAGCGCACGTCGTACGACGTCACCGCGATGAAGGACGACGGAACAGACGACCTGTTCGACCGTGACGACGTGCACGAGATTTACGCCTCGTGGCGCCGCATCTTCAACGAATACGACCCGCCGCGCATGGGCGTTGCCGAGGCGTGGGTTCACGCGAACCGCCGCCCTCCCTATGCCAGCGAGGAGGGTCTTGGCCAGAGTTTCAACTTTGACATGCTCGGTGCTGGTTGGGATGCCAAGGAAGTCAAGCGAATCGCGACATACAACCTCAGTGCAGCCGAGGCATCGGGCAGCAGCACGACGTGGGTTCAGGACAACCACGACGTGATTCGTCACGTCACGCGCTTTGGCCTTCCCGACGTGAAGAACCTGTTCGAGTGGTACGGCAAGAACCGCTTCACCGCCCAGGTCGATTTGGCGCTCGGAACCGCTCGCGCGAACGCGTTCACCGCGATGCTTCTCGCGCTTCCCGGCTCGACCTACATTTACCAGGGTGAAGAACTCGGGCTTCCTGAGGTTCTCGACATCCCCGCCGAAGCGATGCAGGACCCGCA
>JBJOQU010000041.1:0-6781 GCA_046049745.1 Actinomycetota bacterium
GCGCGACACATCGCGCGACTCGCACACTTTGCGAAGGGAGGCGCATCATGAGCGCCCTAGAAACAGCAATCGCCGACCTGAAGGCCGGTAAACCCATCATCGTCGTCGACTCACCCGATCGCGAGAACGAGGGCGACTTCGTCATGGCCGCTCAGTTCGCCACAACCGAGTGGATTGCGTTTGCGATCCGCTACACGAGTGGTTACTTGTGCGCGCCCATGACCGATGCGCGTGCCAACGAACTCGAACTTCCCCTGATGGTGGAAAACAATCAGGACTCCCGTGGAACCGCGTACACCGTCAGCGTTGATGCGTCGGAGGGAATTTCCACTGGAATTTCCGCCGCTGATCGCGCGTTGACGCTTCGTGTGTTGGGAAACGCCTCGAGCGGCCCGGCGGACTTGGTTCGTCCCGGTCACGTCGTTCCCTTGCGTGCAGTCCCCGGCGGTGTCCGCGAACGCGCGGGCCACACGGAGGCAACCGTCGACCTCCTCACTCTCGCGGGTCTTGAGCCCGTCGGAGTCATCGGTGAGCTCACCAACGACGACGGCACCATGACGCGTGGACCGCTGCTCACGGCTTTTGCCGCCGAGCACGGCCTGACCATCGTGTCGATTGACGAACTGGCCGAGCACCTCGAAGGCGCGTGGTTGCCGATGCGTGACCCGAACGAGAATCGCTATCCGTTCGAGGTCGAGACGACGGTGCCAACAGACCATGGCACCTTCCGCCTTCGTGCGTATCGTGACGCCGCGTTGCACGTCGACCACGTTGCGGTCGTTTCAGGAACACCAACCGACGGTGCGCTTGTTCGCCTCCACTCGGAGTGCGTCACCGGTGAAGCAATGGGTTCGCTCAAATGCGAGTGCGGACCCCAGCTTCAGGCGGCCATGGACCAGATCGACATCCACGGCGGAATCGTCATCTATCTGCGCGGCCACGAGGGCCGAGGAATTGGTCTCACCAACAAGCTCAAGGCCTATCGCCTTCAGGAGGACGGTCTCGACACGCTTGACGCAAACCTGGCACTTGGACTGCCGGCCGACGCACGAGATTACGGGGTTGCCGCCGCGATTCTGCGCGACCTCGGCATCTCGACTATCCGCTTGTTGTCAAACAACCCCGAGAAGCGTCGTCAATTGAACGAATACGGCATCGAGGTGTCCGAATTCGTTCCGCTCGTCGTCGGTGTCGGTGACGTCAACAAGGCGTACCTTGGCGCCAAGCGTGACCGTATGGGCCACAACCTGCCGACGTCTTTGCCGAACACGCCAGAAGAGGTCTAGTCAATGGCTGGGCAGGGCTCTCCCGACATCGCCGTCTCGGCACCGGGAATGCGAGTCACGGTTATCGCGGGCTCGTGGCATGACGTGATCACCGAGGGCCTCATCGCCGGTGCGAAACGAGTGTTGGATGCTGCGTCGGCAGATTATTCGGTCGTCCGCGCACCCGGTGCATTCGAACTTCCAGTTCTGGCAAAGGCCGCGCTGGACAACGGCGCCGAAGCGGCAGTGTGCCTGGGAGTTATCATTCGCGGCGGGACGCCTCACTTCGAATTCGTCTCGAACGCCGCCACCGACGGGTTGACGCGGGTCGCCCTGGACACGGGCAAGCCCGTCGGATTCGGTGTGTTGACTCTGGACGATGAAGGCCAAGGAATCGATCGTGCGGGCCTGCCCGGTTCGCGTGAAGACAAGGGTGCTGAAGCGGCAACGGCGGCCATTGCGACCGCTCTCGAACTTCGTCGACTTCGCGCCTAACTGAGGAACAGTTTGCGCAGTCGTCGCGACACAACGACGACACCGATGCCGAGCATCGCGAGGTAATACGCGATGTGCACCCAGACGAGGTCTGTGACAATTCCGGTCGTCAACATGCGAATGAGTTCAACACCGTGCCACAACGGGAACGACTGAATCATGATCTGAATACCCTCCGGGTAGACGGTGATCGGGTAGAACGTTGCCGAGAACAGGAACATCGGCAACATAACCATGGGAAGCCAGTCCATTTGCTGGAACGTCTTCATGTACGACGTGAACGCCATCCCGATTGACGCGAAACCTGCCGCGATGAGGATGACGGCGGGGATCGCCAATAATGCGAGCGGCGACAGCACGAGCCCCATTGCCTGCATAACGATGAGGAATCCGACCGCGTAGACGCCTCCGCGCAAAAGTGCGAGAGAAATCTCGCCAATTGCGACGTCCAGCGGCCCCAGTGATGTCAGCAACATTGTCTGGTATAACTTGCCGAAGTTCAATTTGAAGAAAACGTTCCAGGTCGAGTCGTAAATTGCGCCGTTCATCGCAGAGACCGCGAGAAGGGCGGGGGCGATATAGGCGCCGTACGGAATTGATGTGCCGCCGACTTCGATCGCACCGATGATGCCGCCGAGTCCGACGCCCATCGAGAACAGGTAAAACACCGGCTCGAAGAACCCGCTGAGGATGATGAGGTAGTTGTTCGACATCGTCGCGCGCAGACCGCGCTCGATCACCGCGCGGGCGTTGCCGTTCGACATTCCACCGAATCGGCGACGAGGAGTCGTCACGGCGCTCACTTCGTCAGCCTCTTCTGGAAGGCGCGACGCATGAAGTGCGCTCCGACGAGCGCATAGGTGATCAGCACGCCGAGGTGAAGAGCGGTCAACCAAATTGGCTCTTCCATGCCATAGCTAGCGACACGGCCGAGCTGGCTCGCGTGCCACAGCGGAGAAACCCAGGCGACCCACTCGAGCCAGTCAGGGATCTGCGAGATGGGGAAGAAGGTTCCCGAGAAAAGGAACATCGGCATGACGATGAGGCGCTGGATGAGGGCGAACTGGCCCGTGTCGTCTTCGAGCTGAGCCGCAAACGCGGCGAGTGGTGTCATCACCGAATAGGCGCCCAGAATCGAAATCGGGATGACTAGCCAACCCGAGGACAACGGCACCGCGCCGAACGCCACGATTGCCGCGTAGAAAAGTCCAGCCGTGAACGCGAAGCGCATTGCCAGGTGGACGAGGAATCCGCCGACGATCTGGCCCGGCGTGATGGGTGTCGCGTGAATCGCGAAAAACACCTTGTGCCACTTGAATCCACTGAGGACGGGGTACATACCCTCTTCGGCGCCGACGGTCAGAATTGTCGACATCAGCATCGCGGGTGCGACGTAAACGAGATACGGGACGCCCTCAATACCCTGCGGGACCAACGTCGACATGCCGACCCCGAGAGCCAGCAAATAGATGATCGGGTTTCCGAAGCTCGACGTGACGACGTAACTGATGTATCCGCGCATCTCGCGCAGGCGCAACTCGGTGACGTACCACCAACCCCAACGGCGCGGTCGTGCTGCGTCCTCGAGGATATTCTCGACAGACGTCATTCGACGAGCGTCCTACCGGTGAGGCGCAGGAACACATCCTCGAGCGACGACCGACGAACAAGACTGGTTGTGGGGTGATGCCCGCGCTTGGTGATTTCGGCCAGGTCGCGCTCGCCGTTGTCGCTATAGATGAGGATTCGGTCGGGCAGGATTTCCTGACGGTCACCGACATCAGAGATTGCCTTCGCAACGGTCGCGTTCTTGTCCGAGCCGTAGCGAACTTCCAGAACCTCGCGGCTCGAATATTCCTTGATCAGCTGTGCAGGTGAACCCTCCGCCATGATCGCCCCGTTGTCAACGACGATGATGCGATCGCAGAGCTGTTCGGCCTCGTCCATGTAGTGCGTGGTCAGAATCAGCGTCGTACCGCGTTCCTTGAGGCGGAACAAGCGATCCCACAGGATGTGCCGCGCCTGCGGGTCCAGTCCCGTGGTCGGTTCGTCCAACAGGAGCATTTGGGGGTCGTTCATGAGCGACCGCGCAATCGTCAGTCGTCGCTTCATTCCGCCGGAAAGGGGCTCGACCTTCGCCTTGGCGCGATCGGACAATTGCGCGAACTCGAGCAGTTCGTCGGCGCGCTGTGCCGCCTCGGCACGCGGCATTCCGAAAAATCGACCGTACGCAACGAGGTTCTCGCGAACGCGAAGTTCCTGGTCAAGGTTGTCTTCCTGGGGAACAACCCCAAGTTGCGAGCGAATAGCCGGCCCGTCGAGGTTCGGGTCAAGTCCCAGCACTTCCAACGATCCGGACGTCCGCGTCGAAACAGACGCAATCATCTTCATCGTGGTGGACTTGCCGGCGCCGTTCGGACCGAGCAAACCGAACGATTCTCCGCGTGGAACCTCGAAGGAAATGCCATTCACGGCAGTGAAATCGCCATAAGTCTTAGTGAGCGCTTCGGCGCGAATTACGGGGTGGGACACAAGCACCTATCCTAGACCCATGGCTACTCCCCGATTCGGAGGCGGTCGTCGGTCTGGCGGGAGCGAACCCGAGGTTCCGAAGGCAACGTTCCGGCAGCTTCTCCCCTACCTCCTCGAGCACCGGGGAATCCTCTTCGCTGTCATCGGGTTGAGCATCATCGGGGCAGGGGCTTCGCTCGCTCAGCCGCTCATCGTGTCGCAGGTCATTAACTCGGTTCAGGCGGGGACCGACCTCGGCTGGCTCGTGCCCGCTCTCATCGGTCTCGTCATCGGTGGAGCGCTATTGTCGAGCGTTCGCCACTACCTTTTGCAACGAACCGGCGAATCGGTCGTCTTGTCGTCCCGTCGACACCTCGTTTCGCGCTTGCTCAACCTTCCGATCAGTGAATTCGATGCCCGGCGCACGGGCGACCTGGTCTCGCGCGTTGGCGCCGACTCGACGATGTTGCGCGCCGTTCTGACGCAGGGCCTGGTCGAAGCCGTTGGCGGTTCCGTCACGTTCGTCGGTTCCATCATCGCGATGCTGTTCATTGACGCGATGCTGTTCGGGTTGACGTCAACCGTCGTCGTTGTGTCGATGCTCGTTGTGATCGTCCTGTCACGCCGGATTCGCAAATATTCACGTCTTGCCCAGGACCGCGTCGGTGCACTCACCGCATCGGTTGAACGGTCCATTTCGGCCGTTCGCACCGTGCGCGCGGCGAATGCGGTTGACCGCGAAATTCGAGTCGTTGACGAAGAAGCAAAAGAAGCGTGGAGCGCCGGTCTGCAGGTCGCGCGAATCTCGGCATTCGTTGTCCCCATTTCCTCCATCGCGATGCAGGTTTCCTTCCTCGTCGTCCTAGGTGTTGGCGGATTCCGCGTGGCCAGCGGTGCAATCACCGTCGCACAACTGGTGTCGTTCATCTTGTTCTTGTTCATGATGATCATGCCTCTTGGCTCGGCGATTGGCGCTTTCACGTCGGTCGCTCAGGCTCTCGGTGCTCTCGGGCGTATCCGCGAAATCATTGACCTCCCGTCCGAGACGGACACCGATTTCCCCAGCGAGTCTCTGGCAAACGGGCTGGGGTCGGTTGCCGTGTCGTTCGAATCTGTTTCGTTTGCGTATAGCCCCGAAACTCCGATCCTGCACGACGTCACGTTCGATGTGCCCACGGGAAAGCGCGTTGCTTTGGTCGGTCCGAGTGGATCAGGAAAGTCGACAATCCTCTCGCTCATCGAACGCTTTTACGATGCGACGTCGGGAACCATTTCCGTTGGTGGCCACGACATTAGGGCTCTGGATCGCACTCAATTGCGTTCGTCCATCGGGTACGTCGAACAGGACGCACCGGTGCTTGCGGGCACATTGCGGGACAACCTCACACTCGGTGCTCCGGATGCAACCGACGACGAATGCCTCTCCGTTCTCGCGGAAGTCAACCTGTCTAACCTCGTCACCCGTGCGGATGCCGGTTTGCTGGCACAGGTCGGCGAAGGTGGTGTGCTGTTGTCCGGTGGTGAACGTCAGCGCCTTGCGATTGCCCGCGCGCTACTCATGGCGCCCCCGATTCTGCTGCTTGACGAGTCGACGTCAAGCCTCGACGGTCTCAACGAGCAATTGATGAAGGACGCCATCGACCGCGTTTCCGCTAACCGAACTCTCATCGTCATCGCACACCGCCTGTCAACGGTCATTGATAGCGATCGCATCGTCGTTCTCGACAAAGGCCACGTGCTGGGCGCGGGAACCCATGATGAACTCGTCGCGTCCGTCCCGCTATACCGCGAACTCGCGGAAACGCAGTTGCTGACGAGCGACTAAGCGAAGTCGGCGTCGGGCCCGAGCGTCGGAATGAACGCACTCGGTGCATTGAAACCGTAGGCCAACATGCCCTTCGATTCGCGGAGGTAACACGTTCCGCACAACGACTCGTAGGTGACGTCATCGCCATCGATCGCGACCTGCGCACCGTCGAAGATGAATTCGCCGTTGACCTTGCGCCCGTTGAACATGGCTTTGCGGCCACAACGACAAATCGTCTTGAGTTCTTCAAGAGCATGTGCGATTTCGAGCAGACGGCGCGATCCGGGGAACGCGATTGTCTGGAAGTCGGTGCGGATTCCGTAGGCGAGAACCGGAACGTCCTCGAGGATCGCGATCCGAAGAAGGTCGTCAACCTGGTCTACCGAGAGGAATTGAGCCTCATCGATGAGCAAGCACGCAACGTCTTGGCCTGTCGTCGACTTCGTGTTCGCGCGGTAGGAATCGAACATCGTGCGCACGTCGTCGTGGGGCCCAATGATGAAGTTCACCTCGCGCTCGACACCGAGGCGCGACACAATCGACGCCTTACCCTTCGTGTCGACTCGCGGTTTCGCGATGAGCACCTGCTGACCGCGCTCCGCGTAGTTGTACGCCGCTTGCAGCAACGCCGTGCTTTTGCCGCTGTTCATCGCGCCGTACCGGAAATAAAGCTTCGCCATGGCTCAAGATTACCGAAGCAACG
>JBJOQU010000042.1:0-14583 GCA_046049745.1 Actinomycetota bacterium
GTGCGATTGATGCCGATCTCAAGGCGACGCTCCCTGACGCACACAGCCACAACGGCACGTTGTTGCACGAGCCGTGGGCATTGCAGACGGGCGGCGGAACCCCATTCAAGGTGTTTACGCCCTTCTGGAAGGCGTACCGTGCGGGTGAACCGCCGCGCCATCCGTTCCCCGCGCCGAACTCGATTCCGGGCGTCGACGTGCCCAGTGATTCGTTGGAGTCATGGGACCTGTTGCCGGCAATCCCGTGGGACCAGGAATTCCCCACAGTATGGAAGCCGGGCGAAGCCGGTGCACACGCCCGACTCGACCGATTCATCGAGCATGGGCTCGGGCTCTACCACCGACGTGACGAACCAGGCATTGAGGCGACCAGCGGCCTCAGCCCGCACCTTCGATTCGGTGAGATCAGCCCTTATCAGGTGTGGCACGCAGTCGAATCGGCGACCACGGCGAACAACCACGCAAATGCCACCCGTTTCCTCTCGGAAATCGGCTGGCGCGAATTCTCGTACCACCAGCTGTTTCACAACACCGACATGCACACTCGCAATCTGCGCCCCGAATTTGACGGGTTTCCGTGGAGTGAACCGACCCCGACACTTCTTGGTGCGTGGAAAAAGGGAACAACGGGCATCTCTCTCGTCGATGCGGGAATGCGCGAACTGTGGCGAACTGGGACGATGCACAATCGAGTGCGCATGGTGGCGGCGAGTTTTCTCATCAAGAACCTCGGAATCGACTGGCGGATTGGCGAAGCATGGTTTTGGGACACTCTCGTCGACGCCGACGAAGCGAGTAACCCCGCGTCGTGGCAGTGGGTCGCGGGCAGCGGTTATGACGCCGCTCCGTATTTCCGCGTCTTCAACCCCGAATTACAGGCCGCGAAGTTCGACACAGACGCGATGTACCGCTTGACGTGGGTCCCAGAATTCGGAACTCCGGTGTACCCCGAACCGGTCGTCAGCCTTGGGGACAGCCGTGCCAGAGCGCTTGCCGATTACGCGATCATGCGGGGCGACCCCCGACGGTAAGCAAACCGCCCGCTGCGACGCGGGCGCCGTTTTCTGCTGCTTCGACAGGGCTGGCGCCACTGGCCAAGGCCGCGAGCAACCCAGCGTTGAACGAATCACCGGCTCCGGTTGGATCAACCACAGCAACGGGTTCGACTCGGACGTGCACGATGGGCTTGCCGCGCTCGGCGACGAGCACCCCCTTGCCGCCGCAGGTCGTGATGACGAGTGGGAAGTGTTCGGTCAGCTTCTCGGTCGCGATGGCGACATCCGTGACACCGGCGAGAACGCAGGCCTCGTCCTCGTTGGGGCGGAGGATGTCGACGCCGTCACACAAGCGCATAAAATCGGCCACACCGAAGTCGGTGATGAACCCTGCGGTGGCGGGGTCGACGCTGACAATCGCGCCGTGTGCACGAGCGCGGGCTATTAATCGAACAACTGCCTCGCGCTTGGGTTCGTCGATGATGGTGTGGCCCGTGAAATGCAGGTAATTGGCGACGGCGATGAGGTCATCAGGGACCGAGTCCAGGTCGAACACGACGTTCGCGCCGCGGTCGGTCAACATCGTTCGAGATTCACCCTCGACGAGAATCACAATCGTTCCGGTGGGATGCTCGTCGTCCCCGTCGAGATGAGTCTGGACACCGAACCGTTCCAGTTCGGCGGAGTGCCGCGGCACATCCGCCGACCCGAGCCGGCCGAAAAAGTGAACATCGGCACCGATGGAGCCGAGCCACGCAGCGGTGTTTGCTGCGGATCCGCCCGGTCGTCGTTCGATCGACGCCGGCGTGTCCGTGTCGTGGCGGATGGGTCCCCGCGGCCTCACAATGATGTCGTCGATTACGTCGCCGACGACAAGGATGGCTCCGGGGACGGTCATGAAGCGAGTCGACTCCACGCGGTGGCGATGTCTCCCGCAACGCGGATGTTGTTGCGGGCCAAATCGAGGTTGACCTCGAGACTCCGGCCACCTGATGCGTCGACAATGAACCCCAGGAGGAACGGCGTCACGGCTTTGCCGCGAACTCCGGCGCGCTCGGCAGCCAGGAACGCTTCGGCGAGAACGCGGTCATGCTCGGCCGGATCCCACTGAAGCTCGCGCGGAATCGGGTTGGCAACGACAATCCCTTGTCCGTGGCTCGTGTCATCGTGGGCGCGCATGATGCTGGCGACCTCGGTTGCGTCCTTCGCTGACCAGTCAAGCGTGTACCCGGACTCGGTCAACCAAAATGCAGGAAATGCCGTTGTGCCGTACCCAATCACGGGAACGGACAAGGACTCAAGTCGCTCGAGCGTCGCGGAAATATCAAGAACTGATTTCACGCCAGCAGACACCACCGTGATGTTAGTCACGGCGAGAGTGGACAGGTCAGCCGACTCGTCGAACGTTTCACTCGCCTCGCGGTGAACGCCGCCGAGGCCTCCCGTTGCAAAGACCCGGATTCCCGCCTGAGCCGCGATGTGCGCGGTTGCCGCAACGGTCGTTGCGCCGCTGGCGCCCTTCGCCATGAGAATCGGCAAGTCGCGAACGCTCGCCTTGGCGATGTCGTGATCGGCGATGATTCCCAGACCCTCATCGTCCAACCCCACCGTCGGGATTCCGTCAATCACCGCGATCGTCGCGGGGGTCACGCCCTTGTCACGCAGAATCGCCTCGAACTCGTGTGCAGCCTCGCGATTGCGCGGGCGGGGCAATCCGTGCGAAATGATTGTCGACTCGAGAGCAACAACAGGTCGGTGTTCGTCGAGGGCAAGGGCAACTTCGGGGGCAATGTTCAGCGTCGGCACACTGCGAACTTACCGCACCCTCTACTATCGGAATTGTGGTCAGTCATCTTGCGCGTGACCTGCCGTTGAGAATCGCGGCGGACGGACTACCCGCGCGCGTCCTGGTCACCGGTGCGACCGGCTATATCGGCGGGCGACTCGTGCGCGAACTGGTTGATCACGGATACCGTGTTCGCGTTTTGGTTCGCAACGCCTCACGACTTCGCTATCACCCGTGGGTCGATGACGTCGAGATTGTCGACGGGGACGCGATGAATCCAGCCGACCTCGACCGCGCTCTGGCTTCCGTCGATGTCGCGTTCTACCTCTTGCACGCACTCAACCAGCGTTCGGGTTTCGAAGAGCAGGAACGCGTTCTCGCCGAACTTTTCGGGGCGTCCGCGAAGGCCGCGAAGGTGTCGCGAATCGTCTACCTCGGCGGAATGGTCGATTCGGACAGCGAATTGTCACCGCACCTCCGCTCGCGCCAGGAAACCGGCGAAGTACTTCGAGATTCTGGTGTGCCCGTGATCGAGCTTCGTGCGGGAATCGTGATTGGTTCGGGAAGCGCGTCGTTCGAAATGCTGCGCTACTTGACCGAGCGCCTTCCCATCATGACGACACCGAAATGGGTGAATTCGAGGACGCAGCCCATTGCGGTCCGTGACGTCCTTCGTTATCTCATCGGATCCGTTTCGCTCGATCCGTCCGTTCACGGTGACTTTGACATCGGTGGCCCCGACGTCATCACGTATCGCGACATGATGCAGACCTACGCACGCGTGGCGGGATTGTCGAAACGCATCATCATCCCCATCCCCGTCCTCACTCCCCGACTGTCGAGTGGTTGGGTTGGGCTGGTGACACCTGTCCCGTATCGCCTTGCCAGACGACTAGTTGCCAGCCTCAAGAACGAGGTCGTTGCTCGTGATGACTCGATTCGGAAACTGATTCCCGACGCAGAGGGCGGGCTGACGCACCTTGACCGTGCGATTGAACTCGCGCTGGCGAAAGTCAAGGAGGCGAACGTCGACACGCGCTGGTCCGACGCGTCTATCCCAGGCGCGCCATCGGATCCGCTGCCGACCGACCCTGACTGGGCCGGCGGGACCCTGTATCAGGACGTGCGTGTTGCGACAACGACAGATTCCGTCGAGACCGTGTGGGCACGAATCGAATCAATCGGCGGCGACAACGGCTACTCACAGGCATCGTGGGCGTGGGAAGTGCGCGGGCTGATTGACCGCGTCTTCGGCGGAGTCGGATTGCGCCGTGGGCGCCGTGACCCCAACCACCTCGTCGAGGGCGAAGCGTTGGATTTCTGGCGAGTCGAGACGATTCGCCGCCCCCAGATTTTGCGTCTGCGTGCTGAAATGCTGATGCCGGGAAAGGCCTGGCTTGAATTTGTGGTTGACGAGGTCGACGGGATGACGCGCGTCACGCAGTGCGCGCTTTTCGCTCCTCAAGGTCTTGCCGGTCACCTGTATTGGTGGGCGGTGTGGCCTATGCACGGGTTCGTGTTCCCCTCGATGGTTAATTCCGTCGCGCACGGAACTCGCTAACGGCGAACGCTCTAGGCTGGGACGGATGTCCGTAACTCGCCGTGAAGAAACAATCGCCGCCGTCGCACTGCTGTCTGTGACGGCGTCGTGGGGTGCCTCATTCGTCCTGATGAAAGACGCCATCGAGCGCCAGCCCGTCCCCGACTTTCTCTTCACGCGGTTCACCCTCGCTGCGCTGGTCATGGTTGTTGCCCGCCCGAGGGTTTTGCGCGACATTACGCCGCGCGTCCTGTGGACCGGCAGTATCATCGGCGCAATCCTGGGCTTCGGATACATCACCCAGACGATCGGTCTGCAGTTGTCCACCGCAGCGATTACCGGATTCTTGACCGGCCTGTATGTGATTCTCACGCCGCTCATCGGTTGGCTATTCCTCAAGCAGAAACTCAATCCCCGCGTAATCATCGGCGCCGTGCTCGCACTCGGCGCCCTCGCAATCTTGTCGATTACCGACGTGGGCGTGAACGAGGGAACGTTCTGGGTTCTCGCATGCGCGCTTCTGTTCGCGCTCCACATCGTGACGCTGGGTGTCTGGAGTCCGGGAAGTGACGCCTACGCACTGACGGTGGTTCAGATCCTCGTCGTTGCGGTTCTCACGGGCGCGTGGACATTCGGCGATGGAAATGGTTTTGTCCTGCCGCCCGACGCCAGCGTCTGGAGCGCGATCGTCATCACCGCAGTTTTTGCCACGGCGCTCGGCTTCTTCCTGCAAACGTGGGCGCAGAGCCATATGGACTCCGGGCGGGTGGCGATTTTGTTGACGACCGAAGTGCTGTGGGCGGGAATTATCGCCGTCGGAGTCGGCCAAGAGCCACTCACGATTCGCTTGATAATCGGTGGCGCCATCATGTTCGTCGCGATGCTCGTGATCGAATGGCCAGGGCAAAAGCGGCCCGAGCATCCGCTCGTTCACCTCGAGTGATTTAGCGGCGAACAATTCCGCGAACCGGATCTGCGGTCACGGGAATCGGGTCACACAGTTCACCGACGAATTCTCCGTCGGGGTGGTTCACGAACCCGATGAGCATCCACCCGTCGTCCGTGTCAATGAGTCGCGCGGCGTAAATGTTGTCGTCAAACAGGGTGCTGTGTCGAAAATCAACATCGGTGAGGTCCGCGGTGACCACACATGAGAACACTCCGTCGTCCGACACCTTGCGGTCGCCGCTCATCGCGTTGCGGTCGCAACAGAACAGGATGACGGGAACACCGTCGACAATCTCGAACTGGAAAACCTCGAGGTGGTGGAAGCCGGCTCCAGGCGCGCTGAGCGGCGGCTGGACTGTCCATGTCAACAGGTCGTCACTCGTCGCGTGCGCCATGACTCCGCGGTCATTCTCAGGGCCGTGGTTGGCGCGGGCCGTCACGAGCATGTGCCACGTCGACGAATCGGGGAAACGGAACACCCACGGATCGCGCCACGTTTGGTTGCCGTCCACCGCAAAGGATTCGTACCAGGTCGGGGCCGCGACGACGAGCGCCTCGGTCGACACCTTGTCCCACACAAGCAGATCCGACGAGCGTGCCGCTCCAACGCTTTGGTGGCGGTCCCGTCCGTTGAGGGACGTGCCGGTGTAGAACATCCACCACATTCCGTTGTCGTCCCGGACAATCGAGCCGGTCCACGTGGTGAAATCGTCAAAGGCCGTCGGTTCGGACGCAATAAGCGCGTCGCGTTGAACGGTCCAATTCACCAGGTCCGTGCTTGTCGAATGCCCCACGATCGGGTGGATGTGTCGCAGATCAGGGTCCCCCAGAGCGCGACTTGCGTGAAGGTAAAAGGCGTGGAATGTGTCTCCGTCACGGACGAACCACGAGTCCCACACCCACTTGTCGGCAAGTCGAAGAGTCATAGGGAGAGCCTAGAGCGCGGGTGTCCGTTCCGCGCGCTTACGAGCAAAAGCGCGGAATTGTTGGCAAAGTAGAGCCATGGCAACGGCATTGGTTACCGGCGCGACGTCAGGCATCGGCTTTGAGTTCGCGCGGCTCTTGGCGAGCGAGGGATACGACCTCGTCATCGTCGGGCGCGACGGACGCAAACTCGAACAGAAGGCCGAGCACCTGCGCGGCGAGTTCGGTGTTCCCGTTGAATTGATAACCGCCGACCTGTCGAGTGACCGCCAGATCTGGATGGTCGAACGACGACTGACCGACACTCGCAAGCCCATCCACCTGCTCGTGAACAACGCCGGTTATGGACTTCCCGCTCGATTCGCGGCGAACACACTCGAAGAAGAGCAGGCGATGCTCGACACCCTCGTCACCGCGCCGATGCGCCTGACGCACGTCGCCGCGACAACCATGATCTCTCGCGGTGGCGGTTCGATCATCAACGTCAGCAGTGTCGCAGGTTGGACTCCACGAAGCACCTACGCCGCCGCAAAGTCGTACCTCACCGCGTTCACTCAGGCCGTGCATCACGAATCTGCCCGAGACGGAATTCGCATCATGGCGCTGTGCCCCGGCTACACCAAGACCGAGTTTCACCAGCGCGGCGGTTTCGAAATGACCAAGCTGCCCAAGTTCATGTGGCTGGATGCGTCCAAGGTCGTCGCAGACGGTTGGAGCGATTTCAAGCGCGGAAAAGTTGTGTCGGTACCTGGCGCGCTGTACAAGCTTGCCCGGTTCGTCTTGCGTTTTCAGTAACTCGCGACGTCCGCACGAACGTATAGACGTTCCATCGCATCGTTTCCAAACGAATTAAGTTCGGCGTCAAAGTACAGAACTGCGCACCCATCGGCGCTCGCGGCAGCCGCCATTTCCGGCCCGCCACTGATGATTGCGGTCGCCCACACATCGCTCGTCACGATATCGCTGGAGATGACTGTTGCAGAGACGATGGTTGGCCCCTCGGTGGACTTTCGCCAAATATGTTCGCCGCGGTCGAAAGTCCCGCTCGTGGCAATCGCACACCAGGTTGAGTCCAGCAGAACACCGGTCATCATCGCACTGGGATCGGTGGGGTGGCCGATCGCGGTTGGCCACGTGACATCCCCCGCGACGACAATGTCCCCTCCCACGTTGAGCGAAAACTCGCTCACCCCGTTCGCGCGAAGGACGGCTGCACCGGCCGCAATCGCGTCCGCCTTGACAATTCCGGAAAGGTCGATAACTCCGTCCCCTCGGTGAGGAGTGAAGGCGCCGGCTGTCCGGTTTCGCCATTCAATTGCACGTGCATAGGTGTTTCGGACGTCGTCATCGAGTTCCGCGAGCGTGACTTCACCGCGCGCGAGCCGAGATAGCGGCGAGTCCGTTCGATACAGCGAATACGTCTCGTCGTACATGGCCAACACACCGCGAACGGAATTCACCGCAGCTGTAGCGACGTCCGAGAAGCGATCGGGGATGCGCAGCGACGTCACCGTCCCCATCACCTCCCAGACGTCGACGCTCATCCGGTAAAGCCCGCCTGGTCGAGAGCCGATTGCGCAGACTGCTTATATCCGTTGGTCGAGATTGTTGCACGAGAGACATTCCCAAAGTTCAGGGACTGATACTGCACGATCGCATCATTCAACATGGGGATCACTTGTGCATTGATCTGTTCCGATTCCCGGTCACCGCCAGGGTGCTGGAGTGCAATGGCGCTCTCGATTTTTCCGTTCGCAATGACGACCTCGATCTGCATCGGTCCGTAGCGGGTTTGAACGGTGTCGCCGTCGTACGTGCCGTCGTGAGCGGTCGACGCCGAACTCGAATCGGTTGGAGTCGCCGATGGCGAAGGATCCGTCCCCCCGGAATTGGCACCGCTTCCGTTGTCGGTGGCTGCCGCGGAGTCAGTCGGAGTTGTCGTTTGGTCGAATCCACCCGCACCCCACGCAATTCCGGTTGCGAGCACGCCCATCGTCGCCATTCCTGACACAAACGCTGCTGGAGTTCTCATTGTCAACTGTCCTTTTCTCTTACCAAGCAAATTTTTCGGAGTGAATCCGAAGTTCAGGGACGCCAGCGCGGCGTAAATCGCTTTCCATGGCGTCCATCCACGAATCAGGTCCACACACATAAAAGTCCCAATTCGACGGGTCGGGGATTATGTCGGTGATCGTCGCACCCCGCTCGGATTCGGCGAACGGAAGCCACGGCGTACGAATTCCTCTGCTACCCGTGAGTTCGTAGACGGTGCCCTTTTTCGCCATCGCAATATCGGTGATCTCGTCCATCAAGAAGAGCTCTGCGTCTGTTGAGGCTCGGCCAACAACAACAAGTTCGCCGGGCGCTACCGCGAGTTCCTCGGCAAGAGCACGGATGGGGGCGAGTCCGATTCCTGACCCGATGAGCGCTACCCGGTTGGTTGTTCGGTCCGCGCCCGTGAAAATTCCGTAAGGGCCCTCGAACCACACCTTGGTTCCGGGGCTCACGTTCTGCAAAATTGTGGTCGAGTCGCCAAGCGCTCTCACCGTGATGCGAATTGTGTTGCGCGTGGGAACCGCCGAAATCGAGAAGGGGTGAGCTTCTTGCCACACCTTTCGCGTGAGAAAACGCCAGTGCGCGAAATGCCCAGCGATGAATCCTGCGCGGTCAAGATCGCGTCCACGCAGGTAAATCGAGACCGTTCCTGGCCCCTCCACCTCGACGCGATCAACGACGAGGGCGTGTCGAAGTGAACGATAAATCGGCAGTGCAACACGGAACAAGACGATCGCGCCGACGGCGATGATGTACAACGCAAGCCAATAGCTTCGGCCGACAGTTCCTTCGCGGAACATTCCGCTCCACGAGAACTGGTGAAACACCCCGAGGATCATGGCGGCGTAGGAGGCGAGGTGAATGAGGTGCCACACACGGTGAGGCAATCGGGCCTTCACCGCGACAAGGCTTGTCACGACGATGGCGATCATGACAGCAAGGGCGATGATCGCCATCAACATATCGGTGTTCGTCCCTGCCATCGCGATGAGCTCTGCCACGAGATTGATTCCGTCCCGCGTCGCGTAATCGATCAACAAGCCGGCGAAGTGGGCAAGCATGAGGTACAGGACCGGCTTGCCGAGTTTCTTGTGGAGTGCCAGTGCGCGGTCGTGTCCAAAAAGATTGTCGATGACGGGCACGCGAGCGGCGAGAAGCAGCATCACCAGAAAGAGGTTCGTGCCAACGAGCCCCGCGACGACGCCGAGAGCGTACGGGAGGGACTCAACCGACGAGAAGAATTGGATACCACCGTCTGCACAAAAGAGCGCCACCGCAATTGCAGTCGTAACGGGGATGACCGATTCCGCGACGTCCCGCGCAGTCATTCGTTGTTTCGTGCGGGCGCGAAAGCGAGCGTTTCGGTTGGTCATGGTTCCACTGAACTGGGGGCGACTTGGCAAACCCTGCGTGTTTCCTGTGTGTTATCTGTGAATTTTCACGGATGTGCTGTTATTTGCCGTCCTGGTCGAGCGCCGTGACCTTCGGGCCCTTCTTTGGGACGTATCCCGACAGCGCGTCAAGGCGCATGAGGTTCTTGACGAATGCCAACTCTTCTTTGTCGGGGATGATTGCGTATTGCGATCCGACCATCGCAGACTTTTCAATCGGCATGGTGAATTGACGCAAATCGCCGGACTCAAACGGGGTCAACTCGGTCGCGGTTCGAACAATCCATCCGGAATTGAGACCAGAGTCGACGATAAGCAACTTGCCGACCGCGGATGCGACCTTGGCCATCTGCCCAGGGTTGGACAACAGCCCGAGTGAGAGCATCTTGTCAGTGACAGCCGCAACGAACCGTTGCTGGTTCGCTACGCGCGAGACGTCTCCGTCAGAGAAAGCATGACGCTCGCGCACGTAGGCGAGTGCCCGAGCACCCTTGAGCGTGATTTCGCCCTTCTCGTATCGGTAACGGTTGCGCTCGTAGTTGTTGGTATCGGAGGTGAACGCCTTGGGGTTGTTGACGGTGACTCCACCAAGAATCTCGGTGAGTTCCTTGACGCCGCTGAAGTCGATGAGAACAAAGTGGTCGATATGTATGTCGAGGAAGCCCTCGACCATCGAGATTGCGCACGGGACACCACCGAACGACATGGCCCAGTTAGCTTTACCTTTGCCGTAACACGGAATCTTGACCCACGTGTCGCGAGGAATCGACATCATCTGAACGCTCTTGCGATCGCCCGAGATGTGCATGACCATGATGACGTCCGAGCGGTTTCCCGTCGCCGTCGGATCTTCACCCAGTCGGCCTCGCGAATCGCTACCGAGGATGAGGATGTTTTCCGGCGCGTAAGGACTGGTGTATTTGGGCGCCGGGGTCTTCGTAATGACGTCGTCGACTACCGTCGTCGCTTCGTCGAACTGATTCGCAAGGAACCAACCGTAACCGCCGATACCGCCCACAAGAGAGACGACCACAGCGGCGGAAATGATGAGCAGGCGACGCGAGAGGCTGGTTCGAGGGGACACGCCGTGACGGATTCCTGAATCACGATGGCGGCCGAGCGAGCGGCGAGGTTTTTTCGGCGTGGACGGCGTTGAGTTTTCCATAAGTATTCTCAATCGTATCCGAGTGACTCAACGCACCCTCGGTGGGTGACGAAAAGGTTCGGTGTCTACTCAGACATCAAGGTTTGGGGGTAAACACCAAGCGATACCCGATGAAATTGGCAACAGCCCCGACGACCATCGCGCAAATTTTCGCACCAAGCGCAATCGCATCATCGAACTGGGTGATTCCCCAAACCTCAGCCAATGACAAGACGCCGACAATGACGAGCGACTGCACAACGAAAGCAGTGAACGCGGTGAACCCGACGAACGGCAAGAATGTCCGAGCACGAGGCCTGCCCGTCTGAAAAACGAACGAACTGGTGATCGCGAAGCTCACCAGCATCGTGATTGACGTCGAGAGGAGATTGGCGAATACTTCGTTCAATCCCGCGGCAAGCGTGAGCAAGCTATAGCCGCTGAAATCCACGAGGCTCGTGAATCCGCCCGTCAGAAAATATCTGACTACCGCGGATTGCCGAATCGCCGCAGATGCCCACTCGCTGACGCGATTCATCTCATTGGCCTTGTACCGGCGAAACTTTCACGACGATCTAGAGGGCGGGATCGATCATGGCAACGTGATTGAGATATGCGAGGCGCATCGACTCGCGGCGACCGCGAAGTACGCCGGACAAAATAGCGCCAACAGCAGCTGACAAGAACCCGATTACCATGAGGAAGCCGGCGAGGATTGCGGAGGGGAATCGCTCAACGACACCGGAGTTCGCGAATTCGAAAATGACGGGAATCCCTAGCGCGAGTCCCGCAACGGTGCTCACAGCAGAAATCGTTCCGAAGAATCCAAAGGGACGCTCATGCGTGAACAAACGGGCAATCAGCCAAAGGATTCTGAAGCCATCGCGGAAAGTGTTGAGTTTTGAAAAGCTTCCTTCCGGTCGATCGCTGAAGCCGACCGGCATCTCTTTTTGCGGAACACGAAGTGCCATCGCGTGAACCGTCAGCTCTGTTTCAATCTCAAACCCACGAGACAGTGCCGGGAAGGACTTGACGAACCGCCGGCTAAACACGCGATAGCCCGACAGCATGTCAGTGACGGGCTCACCGAATAGGAAGCCGACCAAGAGGTTGAACATGCGATTACCTGACGCGTGACCGAATCGGTAGGCGGATGCCTCTTTGTGGTCGACCCGACAGCCCAAAATGTGGTCAAAGGGTCCCTCAACGAGGGCGCGGATCATGTCGGGGGCCGACGCCACGTCATAGGTGTCGTCACCGTCAATCAGAAGGTAAATGTCAGCGTCAATGTCCGCGAACGCGCGACGAACAACGTTCCCCTTGCCCTGGCGGTTTTCATTGCGGATGATGGCTCCCGCCTTCGCCGCCACCGCAACAGTCGCATCGGACGAGTTGTTGTCGTACACATAAACCGTGATTCCGGGAACAGCGTCTTTGAGGTCTTTGACCACAGCGGCAATTGTTTGTTCCTCGTTGTAACAAGGCACAATCGCGGCAATCTCACGATTCTTCAGCATGGACATCCTTCTTCCGCGATCTCGGTGACAAGTTTATGGCAACCCCCGTCTCGGTTGGACGCATCAGGGCTAGGCCGCCGAGGAGCGGAATCAGCAGCAGTATCGGGTAGGCATATCGGGCCTCGGCAAACACGGGCGACAGCACACAGGTAATCCACACAGCTCCGCTGAGAATGCTGATGGGACGCGAATTCACGGTACGTCGGACAACAGATGCTGCGGTGAGCGCGAGTGCGGCCCAGGTCCACGCACCCACTGAGAGCAACCAACCCACTATCGGAATCCTTCGGATGCTGTTGAGTGGGTAAAGCTCGGGTGTGTAGCGCTCAACATCGACGACCTTCCCGCCGTTCAGGTCCCGATACAGCTCACCGGCGACTTTCTTCTCGACGGTGTCTTTTCGGTTGTCCGCTGCGTTGTAGCGAAGGATGTCGCTCCAGCTCGACGCGGAGGTCATCCAGTACGCAACATCCGGATACCAATATCCATAGGTCTGGTTGACCGTTGCATCAAGGTAAGACACGGGATATTCGCGTGCCAAGTCCGCCCACAGCACGATGAACTCTGCTCGCTCTGTTCGAAGCAAGTCGGCATTGAGCCGGTTCTTGATCGGATCTGAAATCCACGGTTGGTATCGCTCACCGATGTCCGCGTTGTTGAAGTATCGCGCGATTGCAGTCTTCTGTTCTGACGACAACTCATCACCATGAACGTTCACGGTGCGAGCGATCTGTTGTGCCGGCAACGACCACGCTTCGACTTCGCTACCGGGGCGAACGTCAAGTGCGGCGACGATCAGTGCATGCCCGAGAAGGTAAATCAGGACGGCACTCACGCCGGTTGCAATCCAACGGACCAGGGTTCGACCGCGAAGGTAGAGAGCAGCGCCGAGAATCAGCGGCAGGACGACGATGACACCTGTCTTTTTGGCGAACGCAATGGCAATGATCGAGAGGGCGAATAACGCCCACAGTTTCCACGAGACCGGCTTACCCAGTCGGTACCGTGAAAAAATAATCGCCGACAACGTTCCCAGCACGAGAATGAACGTCCCGAGCCAAATGTCCTTCCACAGAGTGACGGAATACCAGCCCGTGAGTGGGTGAAAAAGAAAAAGTGCATATGTCGCTGTGAGAATCCAGGGAGGCAGCGCGAACTCTCGCATCGCGTCGACACACAGCGCGAAAATTCCCGCGAGCGCCATCATCTGCAGTGCCGTAATTGCTGCGAGTGACATCGTGATGTTGCCCGTCACCGCAAGTAATGGTGTGAGCAGAGCCTCAATACCGAGCGTGTGAGCTATGGGGTGGTGATCTGAATAGGGAACCAGGTGAAGAGCCTGAATAATCTGCCGAAAGCTGTCCTGTGTGATGGAACCGGGCCACAAGGCAACCCAGTAGGCAGACCACACGAGAACGAACCCGAGCCACAGCGTGGTCCATCTCCGGAGAGGTTTGTGGCCCCAGAACCCGGTGTAGTTATCGACCTGTCGAAAACCACTGAACTGTTGCACCCACGTCAGCAGGCTGAACCCGATGGCGAAAAACACGGCGGCGGATGCGAGAACTTCGACACCAAGAAGTGCAAGTGAACCTAATCCGCTTAACCCCAGTTCCCCGTTTGCCGCAACGCGCTCGCCCAGTACCCATGCCGTGCCGAACATCACCGCAACGACCCCCGAAACGACGAGCGTGCGGGGGTTTGCCGACATCACGCATAACAGCCTCGTTGCGAAACGCGAGATTCTCGGGGAGGCCATTCACTCATTTAACCTTAGAAAGCACTAAAGGCGCGGATTCGCCGGCGCTAGTATGTGCCCATGCTCATGCAGGAACTCATCGACCGTCACGGGTTCGCCGATTTTCGCGAACTTCACCGCTGGTCAACCGTCGAGCCCGACCGGTTCTGGTCGGAAGCATGGGTCGATTTGGGAATCGTTGGCGACAGGGGTGCGCGGACGTCCGAGGGTGAAGGATTCGAGAACAAACGCTGGTTCCCGGACGCACGAATCAACATCGTTGAAACGTTGCTCGCAGGAAATCCAGACGACGAGGTCATCGTTTCTCTTGCGGAGGACGCGCCCCGGCGGGCGATGACGCGGGCGGAACTGACGGCCGAGGTCGCTGCATGTGCCGCTGCACTTCGCGCACACGGTGTGACACAGGGCGACCGCGTCGCCGCGTGGACCCCCAACGTTCCCGAAACTGTGGTCTTCGCTCTTGGGGCGCTCTGTATCGGGGCGGTTGTCAGCACCGCGTCGACGGATTTTGGTCCGGCTGCCCT
>JBJOQU010000043.1:0-3114 GCA_046049745.1 Actinomycetota bacterium
GCCGTGCCCTGGTAAACGTGTGCTCCGACCGTCGCCGCCAATAGTGATGTGCGAACCGTGGTACCGACACCGGACTTTTCGCGGTCGTACAGTGCCGCGACGATGCCGAACGCTCCGTAAAGCCCGGCGAGGACGTCCGAGATGGGAACCCCCACGCGTTGTGGGTCTTCGGGCCCTGAGCCCGTGACGGACATGAGTCCAGCTTCGCCCTGAGCAATTTGGTCGTACCCAGCGCGTGCCGCTTCGGGTCCGTCGTGCCCAAAGCCGGTGATGGACAGAATGACGATGCAAGGATTCAACTGCCTGACGCGCTCCTCGGAAAAGCCGAGTCGGGCGAGGGTTCCCACCTTGAAGTTTTCGATCAGTACGTCGGCTCGTTCGATGAGTGCGTCGAGCGCCTCGCGACCGTCATCCGACTTGAGGTCGAGAACGATCGACTCTTTGTTGCGATTGACGGACAAGAAGTACGTGGACTCGCCGTCCACGAACGGCGGCCCCCAGTGTCGTGAGTCGTCGCCGCCCGGTGACTCAACTTTGATGACACGGGCTCCCAGGTCGCCCAACATCATTCCCGCGTGCGGTCCAGCTACTGCTCGAGACAGATCGACAACGAGGATTCCGTCAAGCGCTCCCATTACTGTTCCTTGCGATTCTCACGCCAGGTGCGGAAACCCGCGATGACGGACATCGTGATGACGATGCCTGCGATGACATAAGCCGCCGACTTGACTCCGGGGATGAAGTACGCCCCCCAGCCGGCGAACGTCAACCCGATTCCCCAGAGCAGCGCTCCGGTGAAGTTTGAGGTGAGGAAGCGGTAGTAATTCATCCGACCTATGCCGGCAACCCACGGGACGAACACGCGAGCCCACGGAACGAAACGGGCGACGACGACTGACCACCAGCCGTATCGGTTGTACATCGTTTCGACGCCGGCGATGATCGTCTTCATTCGAGGACCGGTTCGGGCGTCCAGATACGGCCGCCCCAGGTTTCGACCCATAACAAACCCGACGTGGTCGCCTAGGAATGCGGCGATTCCCGTCCCGATAGCAAGAACAACGATGTCAATGCCGGCGAGGTGTGCGGCGAGAAGTCCCGACGCAAAAAGCAGTGTGTCTCCCGTGATGAAGGGAATGAACGCTCCGACGAAAAGCCCGGTCCCGGCGAAGACGAGCCCCCACACAACGAGGTAGAAGCCAACGATTCCCGCGGTCGCGACGGTGTCGTTGAACCAGGGAAGCAGGTCTTCCGCAGCGGCCACAATCATGTATCAACCGTACCTGTGTCCACTAGTTGTCGCCGAACAGGTCGCGGGTGTAGACCTTGTCCTGGACGGCTGAGAGTTCGGATGAGTTGCGGTTCGCGACAATGAGGTCGGAGCGAGAGATAAAATTTGCCAGGTCGTTGACGATATCGATTCCCTCGAACGACGGCTGATCGAGGTTGGGTTCGAACACGATGACGTTCACTCCGTTGTGACGAAGACGCTCGATGACTCCGAGGACACTCGATTCACGGAAGTTGTCACTGCCCGACTTCATCACAAGTCGGTAGACACCGACGGTGCGCGGATGGCGCCCGATGATGTCGTTCGCGATGAAATCCTTGCGTTGTTCGTTCGCCTCGACGACGGCGCGAATCGTGGTCTGCGGGACGTCACGATAATTCGCGAGAAGCTGTTTGGTGTCCTTGGGCAAGCAGTACCCGCCGTAGCCGAACGACGGGTTGTTGTAGCCGGGGCCGATTCGAGGGTCGAGGCTGACTCCATCAATGACTGCGCGCGCATCGAGGTTGTGCCCCATCGCGAATGAGTCGATCTCGTTGAAGTACGCGACGCGAAGTGCGAGGTAAGTGTTCGAGAACAACTTGATCGCTTCTGCCTCGGTTGAGTCCGTGAGCAGAACCGGCGGGCGCTCACCTTCGGCACATTCGGCAAGAAGTTCGGCGAACTGCGCGGCGCGTTCGCCTCGGTCGCCCACGATGATGCGCGACGGGTGGAGGTTGTCGTGCAACGCACTGCCTTCGCGCAGGAACTCGGGCGAAAAGACGAGGTTGGACAGGCCGAACTTCTGGCGAATCCGCGCCGTGAATCCGACAGGGACCGTTGACTTGATCACGATGAGTGCGCCGGGATTCGCGACATTGACAAGTTCGATTGTCTCTTCGACGGACGACGTGTCGAACGAATCGGTGGTCGAGTCGTAATTTGTCGGGGTGGCGACGATGACAATGTCCGATTCACGGAATGCGGGAACCGCATCGGTCGTCGCCGTCAGTTGAAGGTTCTTCTCAGCAAAAAACGCGGAGATGTCCGCGTCTTCGATTGGCGATTCACGGCGGTTGACCGCGTCGACACGTGACGAATCAAGATCGATTGCGACCACGGGGTTTCGTTGTGCGAGAAGAACGGCGAGGGACAAGCCCACATAACCGATGCCGACCACGGCGATTCGCGACGAACTCACTGGTCAAGTCTACCGAGGCGTCGCTAGCGGGAATCGGCGCGGGCGGATAGTGTGACCTGTGGTCTACACAAAGGAGAGTGACCCGTGACTGTTTCGGTCCTTCCTGGGGAAGCAACACTTCGCGCAACAGCGGAAAAGCTGGATGCCTCAGATTCCCTCGCACACTTCAGAGAACGTTTCGTCGTCACCGACCCCGACGTGTGTTACCTCGACGGCAATTCACTTGGCCGTCTGCCCAAGTCGACGGTCACCGCAATCGACGAGTTCCTCGTCGACGAGTGGGGTCCCGAAATCGTCGACGGCTGGTCGCACTGGGTCGACGAAGCCGGACGCGTCGGCGACATCCTTGCCGCGGCGCCACTCGGTACCGGACCCGGCCAAACGTTGGTGTGCGATACGACCTCGGTCAACCTGTATCAGTTGCTCGGTGCCGCGTTGACGGCCAATTCGGATCGCAAGACGATTGTCGTCGATGCGTCCAACTTCCCCACCGACCGCTACATCGTGCAAGGTCTTGCCGCCGAACGTGGACTCACGGTTGTCACTCTCAACAACGACGGAACCGGTGGACCCGGGGCCGTTGAGGTCGGAAGCCACAACGAGCGGATGACGCCCGAGGACCTCGATCCCTTCCTCACCGAGGACG
>JBJOQU010000044.1:0-7207 GCA_046049745.1 Actinomycetota bacterium
TCGAGTCGGCCCGTCAAGCGGGCTTGCCGCAGGAGGTTGACGTCCACGAAATTGACGCGCCGCAGGGCCTCGCCCCGAATGCAATCGCCTTTGCCGCCGATATCGTCGCGGGAACTGGGCACCTCGATCGTGGAACCGGCAGGCTCATCATCCTTGACGACCCGGAAGAACCTGTCGCTTGGGGTGGTCGCTCTCGCGCCATCATCTTCGCGCAATCGCCACTCGAAGTAGACCTTGGAAGCGACGAAATGTATTCCGCCGCAACGTGGGCGACACTGCTTGACGAACTTTCCGAATCGGGCGCGAAGTTCGATCACGCCGCAGGAACTGTCACTCGTGTCATTTCCACGGGGTTCGGTGACTTAGAGCCTCAGGGACGAGGCACGCAGGTTGAGGTTCGAGCATCGTGGTCGCCCCAGTCGTGGGACGCCCGTCCCCACGTCGAGGCGTGGGCACGATTCGTGTGCAGGCTGGCCGGCTTCCCGCCGCAACCAGAGGGCGTCACGAACATTCAGGCTCGATGAGCGACGACGTCGAATTGCCGCCAGCACAGCTGGCCGAAGTACCGTCCGTCATCGACACCGTGAGCGCACTCAACTTGGCGATTGAACGACTGGCCGGAGGGGCCGGCCCGTTCGGTATTGACGCAGAGCGAGCAAGCGGATTCCGTTACTCAAACCGTGCCTACCTGATCCAGGTTCATCGCCGTGGTGGTGGCACTCACCTGATCGATCCAACCGCCTTTGACGACCTGACTGCATTGGGCACTCTGCTCAGCACAGACGAGTGGATTTTGCACGCGGCAACACAAGATTTGTCATGTCTGGCCGAGGTCGGACTGGTGCCGACGTCGCTTTTTGACACAGAACTAGGGTCGCGCCTGGCCGGACTTCCCCGAGTGGGGTTGGGAACGGTGGTCGCAGAGCTTCTTGGGCTGCATCTCGCAAAAGAACACTCGGCCGCCGACTGGTCGACCCGCCCCCTGCCACATGAATGGCTCGTGTACGCAGCACTCGATGTTGAACTACTCCCCGACCTGCGTGACGCTCTGCAGGCACGACTCGTCGAGAACGGTAAAGCGGAGATTGCCCGCCAAGAGTTCGACAACTTGCTGTCCTGGCAACCCGCCGCGCCGCGGACAGACCCGTGGCGCAGGCTCTCGCAGATTCAGACTCTGACCACCCCGAGGCATCTTGCCGTTGCGAGAGAGCTGTGGTTGGAGCGCGACGCAATTGCACGCGAATTGGACATGGGGCCTGGGCGTGTGATCCCGGATGCGTCGATAGTTGCGGCGGCACGGACACTGCCCAATTCCAAGGGACAACTCGCTGGGCTTTCTACATTCACCGGAAGACTTTCGCGCAAGCAACTTGACCGTTGGTGGGCCGCGATCGAACGTGGAGCCTCTAGTGACGATCTGCCCCCAATGCGCGTGCGGGGCGGCGGTCTGTCGACGCCTCGAAATTGGAAGGACCGTCATCCCGACGCTTACGCACGATTCGTCGCTTCACGAGGCGAGATTCTCGCGATTGCTGAGGACGTGAAGGTGCCCGTCGAGAACCTCCTCACCCCCGACATTTTGCGCAGGCTCTGCTGGGAGCCGCCGGCTGACATCACTCCGGTTGGAATCTCGGCAGCGCTGACGAATGCCGGCGCACGTAAATGGCAAGTCGACGCGACGAGCGAGCGCATCGCCGACAGTTTTGCGCGTGCCGATGCCAATCCTGAAGAATTCCTGGCCGTCGCCCCTGCCGCGGGAACGGAAGCCGATTAACAGTGGCACGATGGAAGTGCAAGGAGGCACAGTGAGCCAGTCAGTCTATTTTGTCGATGGAATGCGAAGCCCGTTTGGGCGGGCGGGAGCAAAGGGCATCTACCGCGACACGCGTGCCGATGACATAGCAGCGAGTGCGCTCAAGGGCCTCCTGGCCCGTAACCCTTTGGTGCCCAGTGACGCAATTGACGACGTCGCCGTCGCCGCAACAACGCACGAAGGCGACCAAGGACTCACACTGGGTCGTACCGTGGGTCTCCTCGCCGGACTGCCGACGACTGTTCCGGGTTTCGCGATTGATCGCATGTGCGCCGGCGCAATGACATCGATGACTACGCTCGGTGCAGGTATCGGCTTTGGTCAGATCGATTTAGCAATCGCGGGAGGCGTTGAGCACATGGGTCGCCACCCCATGGAGTTCGACAAGAAGGCAAACCCAGCGCTGTTTGAGATGGGGATCTTCACCGAAGACTCACTGTTTATGGGCCGCACCGCTGAGAATCTGCACGACTTATTGCCCGATATTTCCCGGCAACGAGCGGATGAATTCGCACTCCAGAGTCAGCAGCGTGCGTGGAACGCATACGAGGACGGTGGGCCGCAAGCGGACCTCGTCATAATCGATACAGAACACGGCGTCGCGGACCGCGACGAGCAACTTCGCCCAGGAACGACGCTCGAGGGGTTGGCGTCGCTCAACCCGCCATTCCGTGAGGATGGCCGAGTAACCGCGGGTAACGCCTCTCCCCTGACGGATGGGGCCACAATGAGCCTCCTGGCAGGCGAAAGGGCGGTCACACAATTCGGACTTACTCCGTCGATGCGCATGGTGTCGTACGCCTTTGCTGGGGTGTCGCCCGATCTGATGGGACTCGGTCCGGTACCTGCAACCGAAAAGGCACTGAAGATTGCAGGGCTCGCGATTTCCGACATCGGTCTTTTCGAACTGAACGAAGCGTTCGCGGTGCAAGTCCTCGCGTTCGCCGATCATTTCGGGCTCGACGCTTCATCTCCTGAATTCAATCCGTGGGGAGGGGCAATTGCGATGGGTCACCCGCTTGCCGCATCTGGCGTTCGGCTGGCGATTCAACTCGCGCGTCACTTCGAAAACCGGCCCGATGTCCGCTACGGACTCACCACAATGTGCGTCGGTCTCGGTCAGGGCGGAACAATAATTTGGGAAAATCCCCACTACCGCGCATGAATCGATTAGCTGAGTCAGTGGCCACGACGGTCACGGTTTCCGAAGAGGCCACAGCAGGCGGCAAGCGTGTTCTGGTGCTGACACTGGTTGCCGAGGACACTTCACGGCCCGCCGTTCTAGGGCCACGCGGGCTCGAAAACCTCGATGCCGCAATCGACTCCGCACACAGCTCAATCGACGACGGCGGAATCGGCGCAGTAGTCATACGAGGATCCGGCCGCACATTTTGTGCGGGAGCCGATCTCGACATGATGGCGTCGATCACTGATCGGACTTTGTCCCTCTCACTCGCAGAAACCGGCCATCGAGTGCTTGGCCGTCTCAGCAGACTGGGCGTCCCCTCCATCGCCGAGATCAACGGGGTGGCACTCGGCGGTGGCCTGGAGTTGGCCCTCCACTGCACGTACCGTTTCGTCGCGGCGTCGGTTACCGCGCTCGGACTCCCCGAAGTCAGTCTCGGACTGATCCCGGGTTGGGGTGGGGCCACCTTGTTGCCTCGGCTCATTGGACTAGACAATGCGACAACAGTGTTGCTCGACAACCCGGTCAAGGGCAACGCTCTCCTCACCGCGAGTCGGGCGAAAGAACTCGGGATCGTTGACGCGGTTGCGGCGGACGACAAGTTGCACGAGAGCGTGCTGGCATTCGTCGATAACGATTTCCCGCTGGTTCGACATGAACACAACTCGAGCGAAGATGAATTGTCAGCGTTTCGCGAGAAGGCGACGGCACTCACGACACGGCCGGCTAACCCCGCCGACGCGATCCGCCGTCTCGATGAAGTGATTGGGGCGGGGCGAACGATTGGTACCGGATTCGCTGCTGAAGATGATGCTCTAGCCGACCTCATCATGACCCCAGAGTTCCGCAATCGCGTCTATTCGTTCCACTTGACGTCGAGTCGTGCGCGCAAGCCCGCGGGCGTACCCGACGCCGCGCCTCATGAAATCACCCACATCGGTGTGATCGGCGCTGGGTTGATGGCAACACAATTTGCCACACTGTTCGCCGAGAAACTCAATGTTCTCGTCACGCTGACCGATGTTTCGCAAGAGCGTCTGGACGCTGCAGTGGCTCGAGTAGCCGACGCTCTTGATTCACGTGTCAAGCGGGGGACGTTGACCCCTGATGCTCGCGAACAAGTACTCACCAACATTGGAACGACTCTCGACAAATCCGATTTTGCGACTTGCGATTTCGTGATGGAGGCGGTCTTCGAAGACCTCGACGTCAAGGTCAGCGTCCTGCGGGAAATCGAAGAGCACATCTCCCCCGAATGCATTCTCGCCACGAATACCTCGTCGTTGTCGGTTACAGCAATGGCTGAGGCTCTCGACCGACCTGAACGACTCATCGGGTTCCACTTCTTCAACCCCGTCGCGGTGATGCCCCTCATCGAAGTCGTGTCGACAGAGCACAGTGACCCTGGTGCGATTTCCACAGCGATTGCGTGTGCACAGAAAATGCGCAAGACACCCGTCATCACCCGAGATCTTCCGGGATTCGTTGTCAACCGAATACTGTCCGTTTTCCTCAGTGAGGCGCTTGACGACATCGACCGTGGCGTCTCTGCCGCGGTCATCACAGAGGCGCTACTGCCACTGCGATTGCCGATGGACCCATTCGCCCTCATTGACCTGATTGGTCGAGCAGTGACCCTGCACATGATGGAATCGTTACACCAATTCGCGCCGAACCGAGTTCATGTTGTTGACGCACTCCAAGATGCGACCGCGAACCCCGCTTCAGAATCGATTGCGACAGATATCGGTAACGGTTCGTACGCTGCCTCTGGGGAGTTGCACGACATCCATGATCGGACGGTCGATGCACTAACTCGTGAGATTTCGATCATGCTCGACGAGGGCGTGGTTGCCGACATTCGTGACATCGACTTGTGCCTCATCGCAGGAGCCGGTTGGCCGGTGGCACATGGCGGCATAAGCCGATATCTCGACGCTGTCGGGTCCACCGAACGAGTGCTCGGCCGACGCTTTCACTAGTCTTTCGGCTTCGCCTTAGGGATTTGTTTGCCGCTAATCTGAGCGCGAATCTTCGTGGCGATTGCCTCTGCTTCGAGCCCGACACGACGAAGAATGTTGTCACGCGAGTCATGTTCGAGAAATTCGTCCGGCAAACCCAACTCGTCTACTGCGGTGTCAATCCCCGCGGCACGCAAGTCTTGGCGGATTCGAGTTCCGATACCACCAACCCGAATTCCGTCTTCGATTGACACAACGATTCGATGGTCTCTGGACATCTCGACAACGGACTGCGGGACCGGGATGACCCAACGGGGGTCGACAACTGTCACTCCGATACCCGATCCAACAAGTTTCTCGGCGACATTCAGCGCGAGAGGGACGAACGCACCAATCGCGACCAGGAGAACGTCCTTCTTGCCCTGCTGGAACAGCACATCAACGCCGTCCGAGGTTCGACTCAGTGCTGGGATTGGACCGGCGATGTTCCCCTTGGGGAATCGGACGACGGTTGGTGCATCGTCGACTGCCACCGCCTCCCGAAGTTCTTCGCGCAAGGTCACGTCGTCACGCGGAGCAGCGATGCGCACCCCGGGAACGATGTTGAGCATCGCGAGGTCCCACTGTCCGTGGTGGGACGCGCCATCGGGTCCCGTTACGCCTGCACGGTCAAGCACGAACGTGACGCCGGCCTTGTGCAACGCGACGTCCATCAACACTTGATCGAAGGCGCGTCCCATGAACGTTGCATAGACGGCAACGACGGGGTGTAATCCACCGAAAGCGAGTCCTGCAGCCGACGTCGTCGCGTGCTGTTCCGCGATTCCAACGTCCACGACGCGACCAGGGTATTTGTCCGCGAATGCGGCGAGGCCCGTCGGTCGCAACATGGCCGCAGTGATTCCGACAACCTTGTCGTTGGAATCAGCAATCGCAACGATCTCGTCAGAGAAAACGCTCGTCCATGACGTGCCAGAGCCCTTGCTCTCTTCTCCCGTGATTGGGTCAAAGGCGCCGATTGCGTGGAACTGATCGTCATCGTTGGCGCGGGCTGGTTCGTAGCCGCGACCCTTTTCCGTGATTGCGTGCACAATCACCGGTGACCCGTAGTCCTTGGCCTGTTCGAGAGCACGTTCGACGTCTGCCATGTTGTGACCGTCGATGGGGCCGATGTACTTGATGTCGAGGTTCGAATACAAGGAGTCGTTGTTGGCGAATCGCGACAGGAAACCCCGGACTCCTCCGCGGATTCCACGATAAAGAGCGCGTGCAGGTCCGCCGAGTCGCTTGAAGATTGCCCACGACAGAATGTGAAGTCGTCGGTATGTTGGGCGGGTTCGAACGGTCGACAAGAAGCGGGCAACTCCCCCGATTGTGGGTGCGTAGGAACGACCGTTGTCATTCACAATGATCACGAGGCGTCGTGAGTTGTCGTGTGAAATGTTGTTGAGTGCTTCCCACGTCATTCCACCCGTGAGAGCGCCATCGCCGACGACGACAACCACTTGGCGATCGTTCTGGCCAGTCATTTCGAAGGCTTTGGAAATCCCATCGGCCCACGACAGCGAACTCGACGCGTGGCTACTCTCGACAACGTCGTGAACTGACTCACTACGTTGCGGATAACCCGCGAGACCGGTTGCTGAGCGGAGACCCGTGAAGTCTTGCCGACCTGTCAGCAACTTGTGCACGTACGACTGGTGTCCGGTGTCGAAAATTACTGGGTCGGTCGGCGAGTCAAATACGCGATGAATCCCGATGGTCAGTTCGACGACACCAAGGTTCGGGCCGAGGTGCCCGCCCGTCGCGGCGACGTTCGTTACCAGAAATTCCCGAATCTCCGATGCCAACGCCACACAGTCAGAGACCGTCAACCCCTTGAGGTCTTTCGGGCTCCGAATGGACGGCAACAACATAGTGATTACAGCAGCGATCGCAAGACGTACTGGAGGATTCCACCGTTTCGGTAGTAATCCGCCTCACCGGGGGTGTCGATACGGACAACAGCATCGAACTCGACGACGTCCTTGCCCGCGGCCGAGTGAGCTGTCGGCGTCGCGACAACTCGCACAGTTCGAGGGGTCACACCATCGTTCAGCGCTTCGATACCCGTGAACGAGAATGATTCCGTGCCGTCTAGACCAAGTGAGTCAGCATTCTCGCCCGCAGGGAACTGAAGCGGGATGACGCCCATTCCGATGAGGTTTGACCGGTGGATGCGCTCGAACGATTCAGCAATGACAGCAG